>CANCCE010000142.1 GCA_947374505.1 Comamonadaceae bacterium
GGCGCGATTGCGGGCAGCATCAAAGACTGCCTGCGCTGCGGCAAATGTAAACCGGTGTGTGCCACGCACGTGCCGCGCGCCAACCTGCTGTACAGCCCGCGCAATAAAATTCTGGCGACCTCGCTGCTGATCGAAGCCTTCTTGTACGAAGAGCAGACCCGGCGCGGCATCTCGATCAAGCACTGGGAAGAATTTGAAGACGTGGCGGACCACTGCACGGTTTGCCACAAGTGTCTGACGCCTTGCCCGGTTGATATTGACTTTGGCGAGGTCTCGATGAACATGCGCAACCTGTTGCGCAAGATGGGTCAGAAGTCCTTCCGTCCTGGAAATGCGGCGGCGATGTTGTTCTTGACCGCAACGAACCCGCAGACCATCAAGTTCATGCGCAGCGCCATGGTTGACGTCGGCTTTAAGGTGCAGCGCATCGCCAATGACCTGATGCGCTCCTTGACGCGCAAACAGACTGCCAAGCCGCCGTCCAGCGTTGGCAAGGCGCCCGTCAAAGAGCAGGTCATTCATTTCATCAACAAGAAGATGCCGGGCGGTCTGCCAAAGAAAACGGCGCGCGCGCTGCTCGACATTGAAGACAAAGATTACGTGCCGATCATTCGCAACCCGAAAAATACGACGGCTGAAACCGAAGCCGTGTTTTATTTCCCGGGCTGCGGCTCTGAGCGTTTGTTCTCGCAGGTTGGTCTGGCCACGCAGGCCATGCTCTGGCATGCCGGTGTGCAAACCGTCTTGCCGCCGGGCTATCTGTGCTGCGGTTATCCGCAACGCGGCAGCGGTGAGTTTGACAAGGCGGACAAGATCATCACCGACAACAGGGTGCTGTTTCACCGCATGGCCAACACGCTCAACTACCTTGAGATCAAGACCGTGGTAGTGAGTTGCGGGACTTGCTACGACCAGTTGCAGGGTTACGAGTTCGAGAAGATTTTCCCGGGCTGCCGCATCATCGACATCCACGAGTACCTGCTTGAGAAAAACATCACGCTGCGCACCGATGAGCCGGGGCAGGGTTATCTGTACCACGACCCCTGCCACAGCCCGATGAAATTGCAAGAGCCGATGAAGACGGTCAAAGCCTTGCTGGGCGACAACGTTTTGAAAAACGAGCGTTGCTGCGGTGAGTCCGGCACGCTGGGCGTGACCCGGCCTGATATCTCGACACAGATTCGTTTCCGCAAGGAAGAAGAGCTGCAAAAGGGCGAGGCGGCATTGCGCGCCACCGGAGCTGTGGCGGCCAAGGGTCCGGTGAAAATTCTCACCAGCTGCCCGAGCTGCCTGCAAGGCTTGTCGCGCTTTGGCAATGACCTGAACAACGGCCTGCTCGAAGCCGACTACATCGTGGTTGAGATGGCCAATCAGATTCTGGGCAAAGACTGGCTGCCGAACTATGTCGAGGTCGCCAATCGCGGCGGCATCGAGCGCGTGCTGGTGTGATCTTCACGCCGCTTTTTGCAACAACTGCGCATCAACTTTAATCACCGAAAGAACGCTCATGGCAGGTCTTCAAACTGGGGCGCCGACACCCACGGCTATCACGGTGCACAGCCAGTCGCGGCAGTTGCAGGTGGCGTTTTCTGACGGCTCGGATTTCCAGATTCCGTTCGAGTTGATGCGTGTGTATTCACCATCGGCCGAAGTGCAAGGGCACGGGCCTGGCCAGGAAGTCTTGCAAACCGGTAAGCGCGAAGTCACCTTGGTCGAGTTAGAGCCGATTGGCAATTACGCCGTCAAGCCAGTCTTTTCGGACGGCCATGATACTGGTCTGTTCTCGTGGGATTACCTGTACTTTTTGGGTTCGGAGCAAAGCCGTTTATGGGCCGACTACCTGGCCCGGCTGCAAGCGGCCGGTGCTGAGCGCGATGCGATTATGACCAGCGGCGGTGGTTCTGCCTGCGCCAGCCACTGAGGTCTGACATGAGCAACACGCATTTCGGTTTTGAGTCGGTCGATGAGCAAGAAAAAGCGCGTCGTGTGCGCGGCGTTTTCGATTCGGTCGCGCCCAAATACGACGTCATGAATGACCTGATGTCGATGGGCTTGCACCGTGTCTGGAAGGCGTACACCGTCAAAGTGGCGAATGTCCGCGACGGTCAGTCTGTCCTTGACATTGCCGGTGGCACGGGCGATCTGGCTTTGGCGTTTGCGCCGCAGGTCGGGCCGGCGGGCCGTGTGGTGCACACCGACATCAACCAAGCCATGCTAAGCGAAGGCCGCAACCGTCTGCTGGACGCTGGCGCGGCCCTGCCGACGCTGGTCTGCGATGCCGAGAAACTGCCTTTTCCGGACGCCAGTTTTGACGTTGTGACGGTGGCTTTTGGTCTGCGCAACATGACCCATAAAGACGTCGCTCTCAAAGAAATGAATCGCGTCCTCAAGCCCATGGGCAAACTGCTGGTGCTTGAGTTTTCCAAAGTTGCCAAGCCGCTGGAGAAAATCTACGACTGGTATTCGTTCAAGGTCTTGCCGCGTCTGGGCAAGCTGGTCGCCAATGACGATTCGAGCTATCGCTATCTGGCTGAATCGATTCGCATGCACCCTGACCAAGACGCGCTGAAGGCTTTGATGCACCAAAGCGGCTTTGGCCATGTGGACTATCACAACCTCACTGGCGGTATGGTTGCCTTGCATGTTGGCATCAAATGCTGATTTAATTTGGGTTAAATTAATCCTTGCTTTTTAGCACCACAGCATCAATTGAGTGGAATAAATGGAATGCTTTAACGAGTGACTGAAGTGCTTCAAAAAACACAAGAGGGGACATGATGAAAATTTGGTCAGCAATTTTGGCGGTCGCATTGACAGCCACCTTGGCATTCTCCGGTGGTGAGGCCGAGGCCAAACGCATGGGCAGTGGTAAATCTGTTGGCAAGCAATCTTCCAACGTCACTCAGCGTGAGGCTGGAGGCTCTGCCACACAAGCGGCCAAGCCTGCTGCGCCTACAGCGGCTCCGGCTGCTGCACCAAAGAAGCCTTGGGGTGCCATGCTCGGCGGTTTGGCGGCTGGTCTCGGCTTGGCTTGGCTGGCGTCTTCGCTGGGCTTGGGCGCAGGTCTCGCGCAGTTCATGACCTTTGCGCTGTTGGCGCTGGCGATCATGCTGGTGATCGGCTTTGTCATGCGCAAGCTCAAGGCGAACCGTGAAGGTGGTGGGCAATCGGCCTCTCCATTTGCTTTTCAGGGTGCAGGCGCCCCGGCCCGCGAATACAGCCCTGCCAATGTCGGCAACGACGCCTCGGCCAGGCCTTGGGAGCGTCCTGGCACTTCATTTGAATCCACGGCGCCAGCCGCTGCTGGCGGCTCCATGATTGGCTCTGCACTCGCCGGTTCACAGTCTTGGGGTGTGCCGGCTGGTTTTGATGCCGATGGTTTCCTGACGGCTTGCAAGACCAATTTCGTGACTTTGCAAGACGCCTGGGATCGCTCCGACATCAGCTCCCTGAGAGCCATGATGACGGACGACATGCTGGACCAGATCAAAAGTCAATTGGCTGAGCGCGAGTCGCACACGGGTGGTGTTTTCAACAAGACCGACGTGCTGCGCTTGGATGCGCAATTGCTCGGCATCGAGGAGTTGGAAGACGTCTACATGGCCAGCGTTGAATTCTCGGGAATGATCCGCGAAGACGCTTCTGCCGGCCCGAGCCCGTTCCGTGAAGTCTGGAACATGACCAAGCCGCGCAATGGTGCTGGCGGCTGGTTGGTGGCGGGTGTTCAAGCCTTGCAATGATCTGACCGGTCATTTATCCGTCAAAATCGGGGACGTATGAATAAAACGTCCCCTTTTTCTTTTCTCGAATCCTTCGCCAAACACCTTCAACCGCCCATTTGGCTGGTCGCCGAGGGTCAGCAGCGCTTGGTGTTGTTTCTCAATCATGTCCTGATGCAGGAAAAAGAAGCGCAAACGCGCCTCGCCCGCAAAAAAGGCAGCGTGATTCATTTGCGTTGGGGCACCTTTGCGCTGGACCTGTTGATCACGCCGGCCGGCCTGACGGACCGCGCGACCAGTGCCCAGGCCGCCGACCTGACGCTGTCGGTGGCCATGGAAGCGCCTTGGGTCGTGGCGCAGTCGGTGCTGGAAGGCAAGGCGCCGCCGGTCAAGATTGAAGGCGATGTTCAACTGGCCGCCGAATTAGGCTGGCTGGCGGATAACCTGCGCTGGGATGTCGAGGAAGACCTGTCACGGATCCTGGGTGATGCGCCTGCGCATGCGATCGCCGGGGCTGGCCAGCGTTTGTTGGCCGCCCTTCGCGACTTCGTGTCGCGCGCACCGCGGCCGCCTTTTGCAGCAGGCCGCGAGACCACTCCCGTCACATCACCAGCCACAACACGAGCCACATCCCCAGCCCAAAAGGCGGGTACATGAGCCGGATTTTTCGCGGTATTTACATCGTCTGGACGGTGCTTCGCTTCGGGCTGGATGAACTTGTCCTGTCGAGTTTTGAGAAGCCATGGATTCGCCTGCTGACCCGCATCGTTTCGGTCGGACGGAATCTGAAGGCGCCGCGGGGTGAGCGTTTGCGACTGGCGTTGGAGCGGCTGGGTCCGATCTTCGTCAAGTTCGGACAAGTCATGTCGACCCGCCGCGATCTGCTGCCAACGGACATCGCCGATGAACTGGCGCGCTTGCAAGACCGTGTTCCCCCTTTCGAATCTTCTTTGGCCGTGGCGATCATCGAGAGCGCTTTCGGCCGCTCCATCGATAAGATTTTTACGACCTTCGAGCGCACGCCGGTGGCCAGTGCGTCGATCGCCCAGGTGCACTTTGCGACCTTGCCTGATGGGCGTGAGGTAGCGGTCAAGGTTTTGCGGCCCAACATGTTGCCGGCGATTGAAAAAGACCTGGCACTGATGCGCATGATGGCGGGCTGGGTCGAAAGTCTGTCGGCCGATGGCAAGCGACTCAAGCCACGCGAGGTCGTGGCCGAATTCGACACTCATTTGCATGACGAATTGGACCTGCTGCGTGAAGCCGCCAACGCGGCCCAGCTGCGTCGCAACATGCAGGGCCTGAACCTGGTGATGATCCCTGAGATGGTCTGGGATTTTTGCATGCCCAATGTGATGGTCATGCAGCGCATGAAGGGCGTGCCGATCAGCCAAGTGCAGCGTCTTCGCGACGCTGGCGTGGATATTCCCAAACTGGCGCGGGATGGCGTCACGATTTTCTTCACACAAGTCTTTCGCGACGGTTTTTTCCACGCCGATATGCACCCTGGCAACATCCAGGTGAGCCTCGATCCAGCCACCTTCGGTCGTTATATCTCGCTTGATTTTGGTATCGTCGGGACGCTCACCGAGGTTGACAAGGAGTACTTGGCACAAAACTTCACAGCATTTTTCCAACGCGACTACAAACGCGTGGCCGAACTGCACATTGAGTCGGGCTGGGTGCCGGCGCGGACTCGCGTCGACCAACTCGAGTCCGCCATCCGCTCTTGCTGCGAGCCTTACTTTGACCGTCCGTTGAAGGAGATCTCGCTGGGGATGGTGCTGATGCGCTTGTTCCAGACCTCGCGGCGCTTTCAGGTCGAGATCCAGCCGCAGCTGGTGCTGCTGCAAAAAACATTGCTCAACATTGAGGGCTTGGGCCGTGAACTCGATCCAGAGCTTGATTTGTGGAGCACGGCCAAGCCATTCCTTGAAAAATGGATGATGGAGCAGGTCGGTCCAGAGAAGCTGTTGGCTGAGCTCAAGGCGGAGGCGCCGACCTATGCCAAGCTGTTGCCCGCATTGCCGCGTCTTTTTCACCAGTTTCTCAAGACCCAGTCGTCGGGTAACCGACGAGAGCTGATAGAACTGCTGGCCGAGCAAAAGCGCACCAACAAGCTGTTGCAGGGCGTGATTTATGGTGGCTTGGGCTTTGCGCTGGGCCTGTTGGCCATGCAAGTCGTGCTGCGCTTGCGGCTGTTTTAAGCCTCAGGGCGTTAAAGTGCTGCGCCTATAATTGAGGGTTTGCATCCTGACACCCTTTGCAGGCTGCGCCACTCACCTGAAAATCATCTAGAGCTATGCCAATCTACGCTTATAAATGCGAGTCCTGCGGGCATGCCAAGGACGTTTTACAAAAACTCTCTGACCCGCTGTTGACGGTTTGCCCCCAGTGTGGCGGGCCGACTTTCAAAAAGCAGCTCACCGCGGCTGGCTTTCAGCTGAAGGGCTCCGGTTGGTATGTGACGGACTTCCGTGGTGGCGATTCGGGGGCACCACAAGCCAAGGATGGCGTGGCGCCTGCTGCAAGCTCTGATGCCCCTGCCGCAGCTTCAGCGCCAGCGCCAAAGGCCGACAGTGCTGCTGCCGCCCCAGCGCCTAGCGCACCCGCTGCTCCGACACCCTCCTCCGGGAAAGCCGACTGATGGCTGCCGTGCGCCGCTGGCTGCTGGCCGGTTTGTTGGTCCTGGTACCGTTGGCGATCACCGTTTGGGTCTTGGACTGGATTGTCGGTACGCTTGATCAAACCCTTCAAATACTGCCCCAGTCTTGGCGTCCCGACCACTTGCTGGGCTTTCATATTCCCGGCTTTGGCGTTTTGCTGGCGTTGGCGATTGTGTTGATCATCGGCGCTGTGGCCAGTAATTTTTTAGGCCGCAGGTTGGTCGGCTGGTGGGACTCGCTGCTGGGTCGAATCCCCATCGTCAGGTCTATTTATTCCAGCGTGAAGCAAGTCTCTGACACCTTGTTTTCAGAAAATGGCAATGCCTTTCGCAAGGCACTGCTGGTTCAGTGGCCGCGCGAAGGCGTCTGGACCATCGGTTTCCAGACGGGTACGCCCGGCGGTGATGTCGTCAATCATCTTGAAGGCGAGTACCTCAGTGTTTATGTGCCAACCACGCCGAACCCGACCGGCGGTTATTTTGTGATGTTGAAAAAGTCAGACTGCATTGAACTCAAGATGAGTGTCGATGAGGCGCTGACCTATGTGATCTCCATGGGCGTTGTGTCCCCTGGCAGTCCTGCCACCCACAAACCACTCTAGCCAATTTAGTATTGCGGCAGTTTCTCTTTGAGCCTGCACACTTTCACTCATCGCGAAATCCGTTAACCGTTAACCGTAAAGCAATCCTCGTATGTCCATCGCTTCCAAAATGCGCTCCCACTATTGCGGTCTGGTGACCGAAGCCCTGATGGGCGAAACCGTCAGCCTGTGCGGTTGGGTCAATCGCCGGCGCGACCAC
>CANCCE010000143.1 GCA_947374505.1 Comamonadaceae bacterium
GGAAAACGCATGATGGTGCATACCCACGCACCAAAATAGATCAACCCAACAGCGCCGCCAAACCACCTTCGGGTTCAAAGCGGTTATTCCGGAAGATCAGCCGGGTCGGGCCACTCCACGTTGGGTGCTTCACCGGGTGACCGGGGTCACCCGGGTAGCACATCACGCGCTGACCTTCAAGCTCCATCGGTTCAGGCTGAATCAGCAGTGGTGGGCGAGCGCAGGCCGCGCTCATCACGTCGGCGGCGGTGGCGTACCTGACCAATTGGCTCAGGCTCAAGATCTGCGCCGGCACCAGTCCGAGCTCACCCGACCAATACCGGCTCAGAGCGGCCTCGGGCGTCAACCAAACAGTTTCAGTGACTTCATGGTCATCGTGCAGCGCCTCTTGTCCAGCGGGCGCCAAGGCCACGAAGAAGCGCGCATCGAAGCGTCGATTGGTCACCGAGGGGACGCGCGGCGTGATCCAACGCGACCAAGGCTTGAGACAGCGGGTCTGCAACGTCAAGCCAAGTTGAGCCATCGCTGCGGCAAACCCCAGACCATCTTTCAGATGGCGACGCAAGTCGGCTGGCACATCTGGCGGGAGTTCTCGATGCAGCAGCAACCCGCACTCTTCAAAGGTCTCGCGCAAGGCAGCCACGTACAAACCGGCACCGGTGGCGGCATCGAGCATCACTTCGCCAAGGCTGGCGGCCAAAGTCTCTGCTGATTGGTCCAGTTGCGAATCAGAAGTCTGGCAATCCAGAACGTCCAGCTTACCGCCCGGGAAAACGTGAACACCACCGAGTACCTTTGAGTTGCCGTGGCGCCTGACCATCAACACCTCGAGTCCGTGTGGGCAGTCGCGCAGCACCATCACCGTTGCGGAAGGTGCCGGAGGGGTGAGGACTTCTTGATGGTTGAGTTCGATGGCCATGGGTAGATTGTTGCAGGCTGAACGGCCTTAAAAAATACGCCGCACGGATTCCAGATAATCGGTGTCGATGACCATGCCCCAGCCAGGCCCTTTTGGCAGTTCGTACAGACCATTTTTGAACGGTCGCTCCGGCTGGTTGCCAATCAGCTTGTAGAAGAAGGGGTCACGCCATGGCAACATGACCTCTGCAAACCGGCCGTTCGACACGCCAGCTGACAGCATCAAACCGATTTGAGGTTCGAGATGCTGCATGACGGTCACGTTGTAGGCCATCGCCAACATCGCCACCCGTCGCCACTCGGTTGGCCCACCACCCCAGCTTGCATCGAAATTGCAGATGTCGATGGCTTGGGCATTCATCAAGTCCCGGCAGCCAAAGCGCGACAACTCGCTTTGTCCTGCGGCAATCGGCACGCCCGACAAAGAACGCAACAGCGCCATGTCAGCGCGGTCATTCTCCCATTTGCAAGGCTCTTCAAACCAATCCAGTTTCAAGTCTCGGGTGCGCTGCGTGAAATCAAGCGCTTGCGCCAGCGTCCAACCCTGGTTCGCATCGCAGCCCAAAATAAAATCGTCACCACCGGTTCGACGCACCACCTCGGCGCGTTTGGCGTCTTCGGCGGGGGTCTTGCCGCCCAGCTTGAGCTTCATGCCATGAATGCCAAAAGCTTTGAGCTCCAGCACTTCTTCCGCTAAGCCTTCCAGGTCACCGGTTTCACGGTAGTAACCGCCCAGTGCCACCACTGGCACGCTTTGACGTGCGCCGCCCCACAAAATATGCAGTGGCAGATTGGCTAACTTGCCGATGGCATCGTGAATCGCGCTGTCAATGCAGGCTTGCGCCCTCAAGGCCACACGTCGGTCCCGGATGAAAGGTTCGCTGGCCCGCCGCGTCAAAGCCCAGGCATCGTCAATGGCACAGACCCGATGACCCAACAACAAGGGAGCCATCTCGTTCTGGATCATGTTGACGATGTCCGCCTGCAGCGCATCATCATTGCCGTTAAAGCACTCACCCAGCACACCCGCATCGGTATGAATACGGGTCAAGATGGTGCAGCGGTGTGTCAACTTCAGGGTTGAACCTGTTGCTGCGCGCGCCAGTTTGACTTTGAGTGGAATGGTTTCGATCCGAGTGATCCTGGCGTCTGACAGTCGGCTGTTCAACGGGGTCTGTGCGTTGTGCATTGGTGTCTTCAATTTATTCAGCTTGAAGCTTCAACTGACGGATCAGCTGAGCCCACTTGAGGGTTTCGGTGTCCATAAATTTGGCAAACATGTCTGGCGGCATGTAGGCCACCGTCGCGCTTTCTTCCGCCAATTTTTTGATCGTCTCTGGCTTTGACAAAATATCAGCCAACGTTGTTGACAGTTTTTGGACAATCTCCGGCGGCGTTCCTGCAGGAGCCAGTACGCCCCACCAGTTATCGGCATCAAAGCCGTTCAGTCCGACCTCACTCGCTGTCGGCACATCGGGCACGACGGGTTGACGCTTGGCACCACTGACCGCCAGCGGCCGCATGCGCTCGCCCCGAATCAATGGAAGTCCCTGCGTGAGGGTGCCGATCGATAACTGGGCGTGACCCGCAGCCACATCGGCCAAAGCGGCCCCGGCGCCTTTGTAAGGGACATGCGTCAGTTGCAAACCGGCTGAATGAGTGAACATTTCAGTCACCAGGTGCTGTGAACTGCCAACGCCCGAAGACACATAGTTCAACTGGCCCGGACGCGCTTTGGCGTACGCAATGAACTCGGGCAAGGTCTTGACGGGCAGACCAGGGTAGACACTGATGACCTGTTGTGCCGTGGCCAAACGGGCGATGGGTACAAAGTCCTTGACGGGGTTGTAAGCCAGCTTTTTATACAGGGTCGAGTTGGCGGTGTGCGGTGTGGAAATCAACAACAAGGTGTAGCCATCGGGTTTGGCTTTAGCCACCATGTCAGTGCCCATCGTGCCGCCGGCGCCGCCACGGTTGTCGACCACGAAAGGCGCGCCCAAACGCTTGCTCAATTGATCTGAAATAAAACGGCCGACGATGTCATTGCTGCCACCGGTTGCAAAAGGAATGACGAGCCGAACAGGTCGATTCGGATAATCTTGAGCGCTGGCAGAAAAAACGGCCAACGCGATACTCAAAAAAGGAACGACTTTCAAGATCCGGAAATTGCAGCCTAGCATGTTGCCTCCTCGATATAGTTTTAATTGAATCAGCACCTCAATAGACAGCCAAACCTGCTGGCTGCCTAGCCAAAATGCCGACCGGTTCTCAATCGCGCGTGATACCGGACTCTTTCACAATGCGCGTCATCAGCTCTTTGTCAGCCGCAAATAATTTTGCAAAGCCGTCGACACTCAAGTAGCTCGACTCAATGCCTAAATTTTGAAGGCGTTCTCGAACCTCTTTGATGGCGATCACTTTGTTCACTGCGGCATTGATTTTCTCCACCACGGCTGACGGCGTTCCTGCCGGAGCGAGTAAACCGAACCAGGATTCAAAAACAAAACCCTTTAAGCCCGACTCGGCAATGGTGGGGATTTGCGGCAGCAAAGCTGAGCGTTTGCTACCGGTCAAACCAATCACCCGCAAGCGAGGTTCTTGCAAATAAACACCGACACCGGCAGTCGGCACAATCACGGCGTGTGCTCGGCCACCGGTCACATCGTTGACCGCCTCTTGCGTGCCTTTGTAGGGTACGTGCTGTATGTCGATGCCTGCAAATTTTGCGAAATAAGCCATGGCCAAATGCGTCGAGCTGCCGACACCCGCCGAGTTGTAATTAAGTTTCCCCGGGTTGCTCTTGGCGTAACGCACGAACTCTGCAGCGTTCTTCGCAGGAAGCTGGGCATTGATCATCAAGATATAGCTTTGATTTCCGATGTTGACCACAGGCACGAACTCTTTAATCGGGTCATAGAAAGGTCTCGCGCCCATTGCAGCCGTCACAAAGTGACTTGAAGCGGCCATCAACAAGGTTCGACCGTCTGGCTCTGCACGCGACACAAAAGCCGTACCGATGGCACCGCCAGCCCCTGGTTTAGCTTCAATGATCCAGTTTTGATTCATCTCTTTGATGAGCTCTTCCTGAATCGTCCGCGCCGGCATTTCACGGGCGCCCCCGGCTGCAAACGGCACCACGATCCGCGCAACGCTGCCGCCGACTTGCGCCCACACCGACTCGGTCAAAGCGGCCAAGGTGCTGACCAACAATAGGTTTCTTCGATTCATCATGTCGCCTCTATAGTCTTGAAAAAAATGACCTGCCGCACGTCAGAATAAACGGGTGAAGTCGTCGAACAACTCATCCACCGCATAAGCACGCGGAATCAAGCCTTGCTCGTACGAATTTCGAATCAATACGTCCAAAGCCCGTCGATTGGGCTCAATGCCAAAAGGCGTCAGGTCTAGCGCTCCGGGATTTTCCGTATCAGCCAACCTTTTGCTTTTCTCTAACGTGGCGTAAATTTCCCGAACCACGTCAGGCCTTTCACGGCAGAGTTCAGAATCAATCACCATCATGTGATTGATCGGCAACATCTGATGACGGACACTCCAAGCTTTGGCGGCTTCATGCGGATCGGGCAAAACCGCTTTCAAGCGGGGATCGTCCGGCAAGTCAGTGCCGATGATGGCTGCATCCAGTTCACCCGCCAACAGCATCTCGACCATGGTCCGGCCTTCTGGCGCACGGACAAACCCCTGCGGATCTGGAAACTCCGCCAGATGCCCGTCTTCAAAAGTGACCCACTGGACATCGCGCAATGGCACGCCGAAGTCGTCGGCCAAAATACCCCGAACCCAGGTGACCGTGGTCTGCGCATGCGCACGAATACCGATGCGCTTGCCGTGCAACTGGGCGACGGTCATACGAGGCCGTTCAGCGTTGTACACCAGACAATGGTGCTGAAAACGGCCGGCACCCACCACCGCAGGCATCAAGGCGAGGGGTTTACCGTAAGCTTTGGCTTGCAAAAAAGTTACCAGGGCGAGTTCGGCCACATCGAATTCGAGATTACGCACCACGCGTTTGAACGCTCGATTGGGCACTTTGACATCGGCAAAATCAAACGCAAACAGCGAAGGCACGAGACTGCCATTTTTAACGGCTCGCGTGTTGGGATAGTTGCCTAAAAGCGTCTTTAATTTCAACATCGTCATGCATCACTCCGCTGAAAAACTGTCGGCAGTCACTTTGTTTAAGGCTGGATACAGCGCATGCGCAGTCCGCGAATAAATCCACTCCTGCTCTTTCAGAGTCAGCGATGCCGTGGCTTCCATGGCTTCATTCAACAGGTCTTTGAGGCTGCCCGAAGAGGCCGGAAAATTTGAACCCCAAGCGATGCGCTGTGCGCCAAAGGTGTCAACCACTGCGCGTGCAAATTGAGCTTGCGTCGAACGACCCGTTTTGGATTCACGCACGTTGTGTGTCGTGAACTTGAAATACAAATTCTCGTAACGTGCCAGTGCAAACAAAGCTTTCGCTGCGTCGTAAGGCGCTCCGCCTTCAAGTTCGGGACGGGCAAAGTGATCAAGCAAGACCACCGCTTTGGGAAATCGATTGAGCAAAACTTCCAGCTGCGGCAAACCATCTGCACGAAGCTGCACACAGATCGGAATGGCGTTGTCAGAAATGTAGGCCCAGGCGTCAAAGGCTTTCGGATCGTCCAAACGAATGCTCCGGTCAGCAGCAGTGTGTCCCGCAACGAAAACTCGTGCGCCGCTCAAGCCCGCCCGCATCCAAGACTGAATTTTCTCAATGGCATCCGTGGCTTGCATGTCGACTGAAAAAACACCCAGAAATTGATCCGGGGAGGCCGCCACGCTGGCCTGCACGTAACTGTTGTCATGACCGTAGCAGGTGGACGCCTGAACCAGCACAGATTTGGCCACGCCCGCCTGTGCCATAGCCTCCAGCATGCCCGCTGCGTTGACTGGCCGCTCTTGCGACCAACCCGATGGCGCCCCACCCACAGGGTCCAAGGGATAACGCAAAGCGTCATCTGCGATGACGTGGTTGTGAAGATCAACGATAGGCAACGTAATAGACATGGAAATTGACCCGTAAAAAGATGACCGATGGTGCCTGATTTTCCATAAGTTTAAAACTTAATTAAATCCAACTTACCATACTGATTTACTTATGATGCTTACCGCAAGCACTCTCCTAAGGACGCCTGATGGCCCAACTCGACTGGTTTATTCGCGCCAACCTGAAGCCTAGACACCTGCAAATGATGGTGGCCTTAGACGACCTGCGGCATTTGGGCCGCGTCGCCAGTAGTTTGCATATTTCCCAGCCCGCCGTGTCCCTGGCGTTGGGCGAACTGGAAAAAGGACTCGGCTTCAAATTATTTGAAAGAACCCCCAAGGGCGTTGTGCCGAATGCTTATGGGGAGTGTCTGATCAAACAAGCCCGCATCGTGCTCGGCAGCTTAGCCCAAGTACGCCATGAATTGCACGCCTTGTTGTCGGGCGCATCAGGCAAGGTCCATGTGGGTGCCCTGCCCGCCATGACACCCGGTTTATTGCCCAAAACGCTGTCGCTGTTCAAGCAAAAAACACCTTCGACGAGCGTCATCGTTCAAGAGGGATCGATGGACGCCCTGCTACCCGAACTGCGCCGTGGAACAGTGGACTTGATCATCGGCAGACTGGTCAACCGCAGCACCAAGGACGATCTGTCCGAAGAGTCGCTTTACGAAGGACACAACGTTGTCGTGGTCGGTCTGAATCATCCGCTGACTGCCCGTCAGAAATTGTCATGGAAAGACTTGGGCGAGTACCCGTGGGTCTTACCGCCAGTAGGGTCATTGTCGAGGGAACCTTTGGAAGATGCGCTCCAGCAAAATGGCGGCAGCATGCCGGCCGACTATGTGGAAACGCTGTCGATCCACGTGATCACCGGCTACTTGCAACAATCGCAGGCGATCGGTGTGCTGTCCCAAGTCGTCGCACGGCATTACTTACAAGCAGGTCTGCTGGCGCAACTGCCATTGGTTTTACCCGACCCCGAACGCCCCATTGGTGTGACGTGGAGCCGACTCAAACCGATATCTCCGGCCATGGAAACATTTATTCAATGCCTGCGCGAATCCGCGCAGGTCACTGCACCCGCACCTCAATGACGGAAGTGCCGCACGCCGGTCGTCACCATCACCACGCCACGCTCGTCGGCGGCGGCAATGACTTCACCATCGCGCATGCTACCGCCCGGCTG
>CANCCE010000144.1 GCA_947374505.1 Comamonadaceae bacterium
GGAGAAGGAAAAGTGCAGCGATGGTCATTTTTTCACCTCTTCAAAGGAAGCCTCTTCCCTGTGCCTGAGGGCGTCTTCGGCCTCGTCACCCAGCAATTGACCATCTTGGCCACTGAGCAGCCGCCACAGCACTTGTGCAAAGCGAAAAGCCAGCAACAAGAAGCCGATTGGCAAGACCATGCGCGGTATCCAACTCTCTATCGGAATGTCTTGCATCAAAATGCCGATGCTGTACATTTTGTAAACGTACTGGTAACCACCGAAAGCCACGATCAGAGCGTAGACGATACACAGCGCCGCAGCGACTGAAGCCACATTTCGCGCGGCACGGGCACCGAGCGACTTGACCAAAGCGTCCACGCCAATGTGCGCTCCAACTCGCACGCCATACGACATACCGATAAAAATCAGCCAGGCAAACATGATGCCCGTGGCTTCCATGACCCAGACAAAACTGTCATTGAAGACGTAACGCGCCACCACCTGCACGAAGGTAAGTAGCGTCATCGCTGCCATGAGGACGACGATCAAGCCTTCCTCGATATATTTAAGCCAACGCATATATGACTAAAGGGCCCGCATAGCGGGCCCTTTCCTTTGGTTCGGTTGAGTTCGGTTTGGTTTTACTTGTTTGACTTCTGCGCTGCGTCGATCAGATCACGGCCGATGTCCCCTTCGAATTTCTTCCACACGGGTGCCATCGTCTTGCGCCACGCCGCCACATCTTCTTTCGACAAGGTTTGGATTCTGGCCTTGCCGGTATCAGCGATTTTCTTGCGGTCAGTCTGATTGATGTCAGCCGCCAATTTATTAGCGTGCGCCGTGGCTTCAGCCATGGCCTCAGTCAGACCCTTGCGTATATCAGCTGGCAAGCCATTCCACCATTTGGCGTTGGTCACCAACATGTAATCGATCACGCCGTGATTGGTTTCAGCGATGGTCTTCTGCACTTCATGAAACTTCTGCGAATAGATGTTTGACCAGGTGTTTTCCTGACCATCGACCACGCCCGTTTGCAGCGCTTGATAAACCTCGGCAAAAGCCATTTTTTGTGGGCTGGCATCCAGTGCGCGGAACTGCGCTTCAAGCACGTCAGAGGCTTGAATCCGGAACTTCAGACCCTTGACGTCTTCTGGACGGGTCAGCTTGTCTTTGTTGCTGGACATTTGCTTCATGCCGTTGTGCCAGTAACCCAAACCCAACAAACCGCGGTTCGTCATGGATTTGAGCAGCGCTTGGCCGCTCGGGCCAGCTTGGAAGCGATCCACCGCCTCGATGTTGTCGAACATGAAGGGCAGGTCAAACACCTGAATCTTTTTGGTGTAACGGTCAAACTTGGACAGCGATGGCGCAATGAACTGCACGTCGCCCAGCAGCAACGCCTCTAGTTCTTTGGCGTCACCAAAAAGCTGCGAACTGGGGAAGACTTGGACCTGTACACGGCCCGGAAATTTCTTCTCAGCCAGCTCCTTGAACTTCATGGCGCCTTGGCCTTTGGGGGTCTGCTCTGCCACCACGTGGCTGAACTTGATCACGATCGGGGCTTGAGCCGAGGCAGCGAAAGGCAGGGCCATCGCGCCCGCGGCGACGGCTGTCGCCAGCAAAGTGCGGCGCAAACGGTTGAGTGATTTCATGGAATCTCCTAGTAAAAATGGCGACAAGTATTAAATTAACTCAGTAGAATTATTTTTAATTCATATTGCCTTACAAATTTAAATTTATAAGTAGGACATTTGCTATTTTTTACAAAAAATCACTACAAAGTCATTCCCCCTAGTCAATTTGTCAAAAAATTACTCAGCCTGCTGCTCAAGCGCGACCCGTATCATCAGCAGCATGATTCCGCACACTCCTAGCCAAGACGTCGTCTAAGCCACTGAATTCAACGGAACTTTTGCCAGTCCCAGTCACTCCGAACAACTCATGCGTGTCCTCTCCCCCCTGCATTCACTGATCAAGCTGCTGCTATGGGTCGCCGTTGTCGGTTTTTTTGCCGCGCCAATTGCCGCGCAATCCCTACGCCCCACCCAAGCGCTGTTCAGTACCAGCGGAGACCGCGTTAAAGACTCTGCCGTTGTGAACACGGGCGAGGTGCGGGCCGAATTGATGGCTTATGCGCCGCAAGGCATCACGGCGGGTCAACCGGTCTGGCTTGGCCTGCAGATCAAGCACCAGCCCGAATGGCACACCTATTGGAAGAACTCCGGTGACTCCGGTTTACC
This sequence comes from Comamonadaceae bacterium, assembly GCA_947374505.1. GTDB lineage: Bacteria > Pseudomonadota > Gammaproteobacteria > Burkholderiales > Burkholderiaceae_C > Polaromonas. The sequence goes on from CANCCE010000144.1 coordinate 2,223, forward strand.
GACTGAACTGACATGGAAACTCCCCGCTGGCATCACGGCGGGCGAGATCGCCTGGCCAACACCCAAGAAGATCCCCATCGGCAACTTGGCCAACTACGGCTACGAGAACACCGTCTTGCTGCCTGTGCCGCTGACGGTGGCGCCGGGTTTCAGCGCCAGTCAGTTAACAATCCAACTCAGCGCGACATGGTTGGTTTGCAAGCGCGAGTGCATCCCCCAAGAAGGTGAATTCACGTTGATCTTGCCGACGCGCAGTTCCAGCGCCGCCAATGGCCGCCTCTTTGAAGCCGCGTGGGCGGCTAGCCCACGCGCTTTAACCGGCGGTAGCGGACAAATTAATGTCGAGGCTAAAGCCATGAGCGTGTCGGTTGCCGGTTTGCCGGCTGCGTGGCAAGGCCAGTCGCTTGATTTTTTCCCTGAAACGGGTGGCGTTACTGAACCTGCCGGAACGATTGCGCAAACTTGGAAAGACGGCCTTTGGACGGCGCAAGTGCCACTCTCGGCGCACCGCAGCGAAAGCCCGCAACGCCTGCCGGTGGTACTGGCCTTGGCTGAAAGCCAGGACAAGGGCAAGACCGGCCAAGCGTGGCGCATTGAACTGCCGGTCAAAGGCGAGTGGCCCAGTCTCGCCGCCCCGACCGTTGTGCCTGCGGCCCTCGAAGCCGCGCTCAAAGCCAATGCAGCGACGGCACTGCCACCTGCAGCGCCAACATCCGCCCCGGCCCTGACCTGGCTGGCCGCACTGTTGGGTGCTTTGCTTGGCGGCTTGATCCTCAACCTCATGCCCTGCGTGTTTCCGGTGCTGGCCATCAAGATGGTCGGCTTCATGCAGGTCAAAGACCAGGCCAGTCGCACGGCCAGCGGTGTCGCTTACACGGCCGGAGTGGTGCTGTCGTTTCTGGCGCTGGGTGGTTTGCTGCTGGGCCTGCGCGCGGCGGGCGAACAACTCGGCTGGGGCTTTCAATTGCAAAGCCCGGCAGTGGTCGCCGGCTTGGCGGCCTTGTTCACCTTGCTCGGCCTGAACCTGGCCGGTCTGTTTGAGTTCGGGCAATTGTTGCCCAGCCGCTTGGCCAGTCTGCAATCCAAAAACACCACCGTCAATTCGTTCTTATCGGGCGTGCTGGCCACCGCCGTCGCGTCACCCTGCACAGCACCTTTCATGGGTGCCTCGCTGGGCTTGGCTGTGGGCCTGCCTGCCATGCAAGCCTTGGCCATCTTTGGCGCGATTGGCGTGGGCATGGCACTGCCTTATTTGCTCGCCAGTCTGGTGCCGGCGGTGGCGCGGGCCATGCCAAGGCCGGGTCACTGGATGGTCACCTTCAAGACCTTCATGGCCTTTCCGATGTTTGGCACCGTGGCTTGGCTGGTGTGGATTCTGGGCCAGCAAAGCGGCATCGACGGTGCCGGCACCTTACTCGGCCTGCTGGTCTTGATGGCGCTGGTGATATGGACCTTCACGCTGACCGGCAAGGTTCGCGTGGTATCCATCAGTTTGTCACTGGTCGCCGCTGCCTACGCGCTGTCTGCTGCAGGGCCCAATGTTGTCAAACTCATGGAATTTGGGCCCACAGGCACATCTGCTGTCTCGGCCACGGAACGCTGGCAGCCGTGGGCACCTGGCCGCGTCGAGCAGCTCACGGGCGAAGGCCGCAGCGTGTTCGTCGACTTCACCGCCGCTTGGTGCGTGACCTGCCAATACAATAAGAAAACCACACTGAGCAACAGCAACGTGCTGACCGACATGGACGTCAAAAATGTAGCGTTGCTGCGCGCTGACTGGACCCGCCGCGACCCCGCGGTGACCGCCGCGCTGAAAGAACTCGGCCGCTCCGGCGTGCCGGTGTATGTGATTTACAAGGCCGGCCGCCCCCCCGTGGTGATGTCGGAAATTCTGTCCGTCGACGACATGCGGCGCGAACTGGCGAGACTTTGAGTCTGTGGTGAGCACTTGGCAACACCTGAGACAATCAGGCCATGTTTGCACCACTCCAAAACGACACCTTTTTACGCGCCTGCTGGCGTCAAGCCACTGATTACACCCCTGTCTGGCTGATGCGCCAAGCCGGTCGCTACCTGCCGGAATACCGCGCGACGCGGGCGCAAGCCGGCAGCTTCATGGGTCTGGCGACCAACACCGACTACGCCACCGAAGTCACGCTGCAGCCGCTTGAGCGCTTTCCGCTGGACGCCGCGATTTTGTTTTCTGACATCCTCACCGTGCCTGACGCCATGGGCTTGGGCCTGTCTTTCGCGCTGGGCGAAGGCCCGAAGTTTGCCACCCCCGTGCGCGACGAGGCCGCTGTCAACCAGCTCGAAGTCCCCGACATGAACAAGCTGCGCTATGTCTTTGACGCAGTCACATCAATTCGCAAGGCCCTGAATGGCCGCGTGCCGCTGATCGGTTTTTCAGGCAGCCCCTGGACGCTGGCCTGCTACATGGTCGAAGGCGCCGGCTCTGACGACTACCGCTTGGTCAAAACCATGTTGTACCAGCGGCCTGACCTGATGCACCGCATGTTGGCCATCAATGCCGACTCGGTGGCGGCCTATTTGAACCAGCAAATTGAAGCCGGCGCGCAAGCGGTGATGATCTTCGACAGCTGGGGCGGTGTGCTGGCTGATGGCGCGTTCCAAGCCTTCAGCTTGGCCTACACCGAGCGCGTGCTGGCCCAGCTCAAACGCGAACACGAGGGCGTCAAGATTCCACGCATCGTCTTCACCAAGGGCGGCGGCTTGTGGCTCCAGGAAATGGCGAAACTCGACTGCGAAGTGTTGGGTGTCGATTGGACTGTCAACCTCGGCCAAGCGCGTGCGCTGGTCGGTGGGCAAGTCGGCGGCGCCGGCAAAGTCCTGCAAGGCAATATCGACCCGAACGTGCTGTTTGCCGAACCCGGCCAAATCGCCACCGAAGTGGCCCGCGTACTGGACAGCTTTGGCCAGCCGCACACCGATAAAACCACCACCGGCCCCACGCACATCTTCAACCTTGGCCACGGCATCAGCCAGTTCACGCAGCCGGATCGGGTCGAAGCACTGGTCAGCGCCGTTCATTCCCACTCGCGCAGCATGCGTCAGCCTTAGCACGAATAAAGTGCATCCGCTAGAGACTTATGCACAAAAATCATGCTGCGGTGCGACAAAAGACCAGCTCCCTCCGCCAACACGCTACAAAAGGAATAGCGACTGTAAGCTGTTGATTCATAAGGGTTCTTTCGAAGTGCTTTTTTTAAGGGCATTCTGACTCAGCCCTCGATTTCAAAGGCTTGGCGCCTTGCAAAGATCACATATCAACAAAGTTATCCACAGAAAACCTGAAGATCTTAAAAGAGGTTTGTAAATCAAGCACTTACAGGCAAATACGAATGTGAAACCCGAGCAGATCACGACAAATACAGTGTTTTGGATCAACATCGTGGTGGCCGCGCCAGCCCATAGCGGCGTCGGTGGGCCGCTGACTTACCGAAGTGAGTTGCCACTCGCGTCAGGCCAGTTGGTTCGCGTACCGTTAGGTCGCCGCGAAGTGCTGGGCGTCGTCTGGGAACTGTTGCCGGACAGCGGTGAACTGGCCCCAGCGCAGGCCAAGACCGTGCTGGGCGCGCTCGAAGGTCTAGCGCCACTCAGTGCGACTTGGCGAAAACTGGTGGCATTCACCGCCGGCTACTACCAGCGCTCACTGGGTGAGGTCGCCCTGGCAGCGCTGCCGCCCCAGCTGCGTGAACTGAGCACGGTGCAACTGGCGCGTCGCTTGAAACGCCCCAGTGCCAATACCTCCATAGAAGAAAGCCTGCGTGAGCAGGTCGAGCTGAGCGCCGAACAAACGGCCGCCTTGGCACAGTTGGCGCTAGATCCCCGCCCGGCCCTGCTGTTTGGCAGCACCGGCAGCGGCAAGACCGAGGTGTATTTGCGCGCCGCAGCGCGAGTGCTGGCCGAAGACCCTGAGGCCCAAGTGCTGGTGATGGTGCCCGAAATCAACCTCACGCCCCAATTGCAGGCGCGCTTTGAAGAACGCTTCAAGCATTTGGGGCGTGAACGCGTGGTCGCCCTGCACAGCGGCTTGACACCCGCCCAACGCCTCAAAAGCTGGCTCGCCGCCCATGCTGGCGTTGCGCGCCTGGTGTTGGGTACGCGCATGGCCGTGCTGGCGTCGATGCCGAATCTGCGGCTGATCGTGGTCGACGAAGAGCACGACCCCAGCTACAAACAACAAGAGGGCGCGCGCTACTCGGCGCGCGATCTGGCGGTTTACCGCGCTCGCTTAGAAGGTTTGGCCACGGCTGAGTCAGCCGGGCCGCAGACGCAAACGTCTTCAGCCGCCAGCCACAACAGCTGCAGCGTCATCCTCGGCTCGGCCACGCCCTCTCTGGAAAGCTGGCAAGCCACCTTGGTCGGCCGCTACCAGCGCCTGACCATGCACGAGCGCATTGGCTCGGCCGACCAAGCCGCCGGCAGCTTGCCGACTGTCCGGCTGGTCGACATGAACCACCAGCCCAAGCACTGCACGCTGGCGCCACCCTTGCTCGCGGCCATCGCCCAACGCATTGCCCGCGGTGAACAGTCCTTGATCTTTTTGAACCGGCGGGGCTATGCGCCGGTTCTGGCCTGTCACGACTGCGGCTGGAAAAGCGAATGCCCGCACTGCAGCGCCTACCGCGTTTTTCACAAAATTGACCGCACACTGCGCTGCCACCACTGCGGCTTCACGGAGCGCGTGCCGCGCGCCTGCCCGAGCTGCGGCAACGTCGACATTGCGCCCGTCGGGCGCGGCACTGAGCGGCTTGAAGAACACTTGGCCGAATTGCTGCGAGGCATCACCCGGCCCGATGGCAGCCCGCTGGTGATTGCGCGCAT
>CANCCE010000145.1 GCA_947374505.1 Comamonadaceae bacterium
ATTTCGCCTGAAGATTTGGGCTTGACGCTGCCTGCGGCGCCGGTCGGTAGGGAGCTTGAGGCCGTACGCACCTTGGCTGAGCGTGATGCCATCACGCTGGCACTGGTGCGCGTGGACAGCAATGTCACACATGCGGCTCGCGCATTGGGAATCTCACGCATGACGATGTATCGATTGATGGACAAGCATGGCTTGAACACGCGCGGAATTCAGTAGTTGTCGAGATGCGCGGTGAAAGTGTCGCATTGATCGTAAAGCCAAATGCCAAAGGCGCCGCCACGGTTGAATTCGCAATGACGGCCATGGTGCTTTTATTTTTGATCATGGCAATTGTTGACTTCAGCTACATTTTTTTTGTCAACTTGACGATGCAACATGCCGTCCGGGACGGCGCACGGTACGCTGCGACCGGGCAATCAAATCTTGACCTTGATCCCCAGGGCACGGCACAGGACAGATGTGATGCTGCCGTCGTGCGTATTAAATCTGCTTCGATGGGATTTTTTGATCAGGCAGGAGCTGTCGTGGTTTTTAAAACTGTCAACAACGATGGCAGCATCACTCCGGTCCCGGCTAATTCCTGTGCCTCTGCAGGTCAAATCATTGTGATCACCCTGAACTGCGAATTGCCATTGATCACCCCCGTGGTTCAATCATTTTTCACCAATGGAAAATACACTTTTTCTGTCAGCAGCACAATGAAAAATGAGGCTTTCTGATGAGAAAACCATCCTGCCATAAAAGTCTCCTTCATTGTTCAGGTCAAAGCATGATCGAACTGGCGATGATTTTGCCCATCTTGATGCTGCTGTGCTTCGGTGCAGCCGAGTTATCTCACGCCATTTTGTTTAACAACATGTTGATCAACATGAGTCGTGAGGGTGCTAATCTAGCCTCACGCACAACGCAAAGTCGAGTCTTCATCATCGATGCACTTAACCATACTTCTGCGCCGCTCGAGATGGAAACCAAGGGCATGATTTTTATTTCACGGGTCAAGGGTGTCGATGGCGGTTCTGGCCTTGTTCTTCCGGTGATTGACGAGCAGTACCGCGCTGTGAATGGCGATGCTGCCTTGATGAGTCGTTTATGGAACTGCCCCCAATCGGATGCCTTCGGTAAATGCACCCTGCCGGTATCCATTGCAACACGTGTTGTTGCCATGCCTTTTGCGGTCGGTCTGGGCTATGAGGTCTACGTTGTCGAAGCTCTGTATGACTACAGCCCACTGACCAATTTATTCTTGACAACGTCCCCACAACTTTATTCGGTGACGTATTTTTAATGCCCGTTTGAAAGTTAAGTGTGCGTTCAAATCAAACTCAGACGCGACCCCAAGGCGGGCAGATATTGGTTTTGGTCGCCATGGTCTTATTTGTATTAATTGGTCTGGTCGGTTTGGCGATTGATTCTGGACTCGCCTATGGCGTGAAGGCTAAACTGGCGAGTTCCGTTGACGCCGCCTCAATTGCCGGTGCACGTGCTTTGGCCGAAGGGGTTGACGACGCCGCGCGCATCGCTGCTGCCAGAACAGCAGCCAAAGACTATTACGCGGCCAATTTCCCGGCTATTTTTATGGGTGCTGCGCGCGTACCGCTAACGGATGACATGATTTCTGCCGTGCACGACTCTACAGGCTACTGGACTGTCACCGTCACCGCTTCGGCCGTCATGCCGGTCACCTTCATGCGTCTGCTCGGTTTCGATGCTTTTCCCATCAGTGCCATGGGGCAGTCGATCCGCAGAGATCTTGACATTATTTTGGTGTTGGACACATCTGGCTCACTAGCTTCCCCCTCCAGTACTTTTCCCGCGTTGAAAGCCGCCGCCGTTAATTTTGTCAATAAGTTCAATGCCGGTTCCAACGGCGACCGGGTCGGTGTTGTCAGCTTTGCATCTGGCGCCGTGCTGGACGTTCCCATCGTCAAAGATGGAACACGGGGATTCAACAAAACACAGGTCATCAATGCCATCAATGCCTTGAATGTGTCGGGCAGTACCGCCTCAGCTGAAGGCCTGCGCTTGGCGCTGAACGATATCAATGGGGTACCTGCGATCAACCGATCAAGTCTGCGGATGATTGTGTTCTTCAGCGATGGCGCGCCCAACGACGTGCCTGCTACTTTTAGCAACGGCGGGACGCCGGTCACTGGTGATTTATATTCAGAAACATCCTCGCCGGGTACCAGCAAGGCCACACGAATATTTCGAAGTGACCGACGCGACACGCAGCTGAGTGATGTCAATAGTATTTCAACATTGCCGGCTTTGGGATTTGACGTCACGGGGGTGGGGTTCATCACTTTGGCCAGTTTTAACAACAAGCGAACCTTGACCGGGTCTCCTGCTACCAACACCCGCTGCAACGTCAACAAGGCAGCTCGCAACATGGCTGAGAACGTCGCCAATACTGCCCGTAGTCAATTTGTCAAAATACATTCGATTGCGTTAGGTGCTGCGGTCAATACGCTTGAAATCACGTTTTGCTCTTACACCTCAAGCGAGCTGGGCAGCAATCTAATGAAACGCTTGAGCAACACCCCTGATTCCGACGCCTTTAACGCTCTGCAGCCCACAGGTCTTTATGTTTGGGCCGAAAATGCAGTCGATTTGGATAACGCTTTTACAAGCATTGCCAGTGAAATTTTAAGATTGAGTCGTTAATCATTGCCCCATTTGATGCTTGACCGCGTATACGTACAGCTCAAGCCGATTGCCTAAATTGAGCTTGCTGTAAATCGACGTCAGGTGGTTGCGCAGTGTGTGCGGCGAGATGAAAAGCCGCTCGGCCAACTCATTGTTGGAGGCGCCTTGACCTTTGACGACCATGTCGATGATCTTTCGCTCCCGCACGGTCAGACTGGCCCGCATCTCGGCGTCAGGGTCCATTTTTTCTGCAGTGCTGGCATCCCTGAATTCGCTGAAAACGCGGCCTAAGGTGCCACGGTCGAGCCACAACTCACCGTCGTGCGTTTTTTCGATCGCCTTTAGCACTTGATGGGCGGATGCGTTTTTATGCAGAATGCCCCGGGCACCTTTTTGCACCGCTTGGTCCAGCACCGACTGTTGTCGCTCGCCCGTCAAGATCAGCACACGTGTTGCTGGATTGAGCAGCAGTGCCGGCAGCAGGTCGAGGCCGTTTTGGCCGTCTAAGTCAAGGTCTAGCAGCACAACGTCTGGCACCACGGTGCGGATATGTGTGAAGGCTTCTTCAGCGTTACAGGCTGTGCCAACCACTTCCATGCGCGGGTGCTCGCCGCTGATGAGCTTTTCCAGTCCCCAGAGCATGGTCGGGTGGTCATCAACGATCATGACGCGAATCGGTGGCGCTATCGGTTGTGGACGTTGTGGCGTGCTCTGGTTCATGCGGACCTTTTTGAAAAAGCTAAACGGGAATCTGAATTTGTACGGTGGTGTAGCCATCGGCCTCTGAGTGCACACGCACCATCCCGCCGAGTGACGCCACGCGTTCGGTGATGGAGCGCGGGCTGAAGGCTGGGACCGGCGCGCTGTTGCCAACGTTTTCAATCTGAATGTGAAGCCAGCCGGCGCTGCGTTGCAGTCTGAGGGCGCCGCACTGGGCCAGCGTATGGCGGCAAATATTGCTCAAGCCTTCGCGCACGATTTGCAGCACTTCCGCCGTCATCCGGTCATTGATTTGCAGGTTGGGTTCAGCGTCCATGACGATGTCCACGCCATACAGGGCTTTCACCTGATCGGTCTGTTGTTGCAGGGCGGCGGTGTAGATGGGTTCCTGGGTCTTGCGCTGCCCTTTGTTGCGCCTAAAAGTACCGGCGTAATGACGTAAGTCTTCAATCGCTTGCTGTGCCATTGCGCTCAGTTTGTCGATGTCATCCAGCAGCGGATTGCCGGGTTCTGCTTTGTTGCGCACTGCGCTCAGACCCAGGGTCAGGCCGATGTAAGGCTGGACCGCACGGTCGTGAATGTCCAGCGCAATTTTTTGTCGTTCCTGTGAGGCGGCTTCCGAGGCCATGCGGTCGACCAACTCAATGTTTTCAATCATTGGAAAAGCTTGAGCCACGATGTGGCTGAGGAAGAGTGCGTCGGCTTTGTGGTTCCCTTTTTTTTCGGTCACCACATAGATGCGACCTGCAGAGCGACGCAACGACACGGGCGCGCTGATAAAGGCATCGCCTTCCAGCAAATCGCTCAGGTGCTCCCCGATGTCTACGGTGGGCTTGCTCGGCATGAGCAGCCTCAGAGGCCAGCGCCTCATGTACCCGTGTGGGCGACTGTAGGTCACCAGTTGCTCTGGCGCCAGGGACAGCAGCAGCTCAGCGGTCTTGCCGCTGATGCTTTCGGCGTGGACCGATGGCTTTGACCGACCCGCCTGAATGGAGCGCACATGGCAGGTGCCGGTGTCTTTGTCACGCAGGATCAGCACACAGCTTTTGGCGTCGAAAAAGGCGCGCGTTTTATCGAGCACACGGGTCATGGTGTGGTCAACACCAAAGCGCGGATTGGACAATTCGCTGACATCGCGCAGCAGGGCCAGTCGGCGATTCAGTGCGACGATGGCTTCGCCCCAGTGCGCGCTGATGTAGCCCAGTGCCAGCAGAAAACTGCTGCGCAACAACAAGCTTGGCCAGTCTGCCTGGCTGTCTACTAAAAATGCGGTGCCGATGAACAAGGCTGTGGCCGCCACCGTCACGCGAGCCCCCTCTTCGAAACCCCAGCGGAATGAAGCCGCGAGGATGGGAAAGTAAAAGAAAAAAAACAGCAAGCTTTGGGTGTCGCCCGTCAGAGCCACAAAGAGAGTGCACCAAGCGACGTCAAGCCAAGTCATCAACTTTTTTTGCGCCACAGATCGTTGCAGCAGCGTCAACACAAAAAGACACAGGCTGTGAGCAAGGTATGCGGTAAACAGCAGCCAGATCAGCCCCCCGCGCCCTGACGAATCGTGCAGGTCAGTGACCATGGCCAGCAGCGCTGAAATGGCCAGCACCAGCCGTATGCTGTTGACCATGCGCAGGTCAGCCAAGTCAGAGCCGCCAGCCGTCAGCTGGACAGGTGCGTTGTCATGGGTTTCCCAACCATTTGCAAACATGTGCGTTTGGCCCGCTGAGCGGGTTGGCGTATTAAATGTTTAAAACGAAAAATCGTTACAAATGATAGTCGAAATACAAACAATTTAACAATTCGTAAACAGTTGAGCTTACAGAGCTCGGCTGTGGTGGCGGCTAAGGTTGGCAACCTGTCAGGGCTGAAGCGCGGACTTGTCGATTTGCCGTGGCTTGCCGTGGTCGTCAATCGCCACGTAGGTCAGGCTGGCTTCGGTGACCTTGATGTAGCGGCCTTGGGCGCTCATGTGCTCGGCATAGACTTCAACTTGCACCGTGATGGAGGTGTTTCCAATGCGCGTGACGCTGGCAAAAAACGACAGAATGTCGCCGACCCGAACGGGTTGCTTGAAGACAAATTGATTGACCGCCACGGTGGCCATGCGGCCTTTCACGTGACGCGCCGGCAACACCGCGCCGGCCAAGTCCACATGAGCCATGACCCAGCCGCCAAAAATATCGCCATTGACATTGCAGTCGGCTGGCATCGGGATGACTTTGAGCACCAAGTCCTTGTCGGTCGGAAGTGCCACTGGCAGCACGCTTGGGGTTGAATCAACAGTCATAGGCACAATCTCAAGCAAAGTTAACGGGTTTCCCGATTTATTCACGATTGTCTCCCATGCGTTCTCGAGCTTCTGCCGATAGTTTTCACTCACCCGCCAACACGGCCGATGCCAAAGTCGCCGCCCCGGAGCGCTCCGACACGGACACTTTGAAGCGACTCTTTCCGTATCTGTGGGAATACAAATGGCGCGTGATCGCGGCCCTGAGTTTCATGGTCGGCGCCAAGATGGCCAATGTCAGTGTGCCGCTGTTGCTGAAAGAGTTGGTCGACTCGATGAGCTTCAAACCGGGGGATGTGCAGGCGGTGCTGGTGGTGCCCGCCGCTTTACTTTTGGGCTATGGCGCGCTGCGCTTGTCGACGTCGCTGTTCACGGAGTTGCGTGAACTGGTGTTTGCCAAAGCCACAGAAGGGGCCACACGGCGCATATCCCTGGAGGTTTTTCAGCACCTGCATGCGCTCAGCCTGCGTTTTCATTTGGAGCGCCAAACCGGCGGCATGACGCGCGACATCGAGCGCGGCACACGCGGCGTGCAGTCGCTCATCTCGTACTCGCTGTACAGCATCATCCCGACGCTGATTGAAGTCACTTTTGTGCTGACCCTGCTGGCGGTGAAGTTCGACATCTGGTTTGCCGGTATCACGGTGATTGCGCTGGTGTTTTACATCTTCTTCACGGTGACGGTGACCGAGTGGCGCACGCAGTTCAGAAAACAAATGAATGAGCTGGATTCGTCGGCGCACAGCCGTGCCATCGACTCCTTGCTGAATTACGAAACCGTCAAGTACTTCAACAACGAAGCGTTTGAAGCCAAACGCTACGACGAAAACCTGGAGCGCTATCGACGCGCCGCGGTCAAAAGCCAACGGACCTTGAGCCTGCTCAACACCGGCCAGCAACTGATCATCGCGATCGGTTTGGTGGCCATGCTGTGGCGCGCCACGCAGGGCGTGGTCGAGGGTCGCATGACCTTGGGTGACCTGGTGATGGTCAATGCTTTCATGATCCAGCTCTATATTCCGCTGGGCTTTTTAGGGGTGATTTACCGCGAGATCAAGCAAAGCCTGACCGACCTCGACAAGATGTTCACGCTGATGGAAAAGGAGCGCGAAATTGCCGATGAACCGGGTGCTCAGCCGCTGGTGTTTCACCCGATCTCTGCCAGTTTTGGGCAAGCCTCGGCTGGCAACGCGACGCAGCTGGATGCCAGTGTGCGATTTGAAAATGTCAGCTTTGCGTACGAGCCGAGCCGACCGATCCTGCACCACCTGAGTTTTGAAATTCCTTCGGGCAAAACCGTCGCCGTGGTGGGTTCATCGGGCGCTGGTAAATCTACCTTGGCGCGCTTGCTCTACCGCTTTTATGACGTCAGCAATCCTGAGGAAGGCGGGCGCATCACCATCGCCGGGCAAGACATCAA
>CANCCE010000146.1 GCA_947374505.1 Comamonadaceae bacterium
AGCAAATCGGTTATGCACTGGATTGCAAATCCAGTTAGCCCGGTTCGACTCCGGGTCGCGCCTCCACTCCATTGCGGGAGTAGCTCAGTTGGTAGAGCGCAACCTTGCCAAGGTTGAGGTCGAGAGTTCGAGACTCTTCTCCCGCTCCAAATTAAAAAGACAGCACTTCACCATGCTGTCTTTTTTTCGTCTGTACGATCCACTTCATGTCAATAATTGATAGAGGCGATGGCGAATTAAGAGTTTGACGGGGCTGCTTTACCTGCGTAAGCTCTGCATGCACATTTAAAATATGGGGCGCGAAAAAATTAAAAAAAATGGGTTCAGCCCATGAACGCAGGGGACAAAAAGTGGAAGTCATGTCAAAACTTGCTCGTTTATTCTTGCTTGTCGCCTTGCCTTTTTGGGGCTTGGCTGTAGCTCAAGACTATCCCAGTAAAAGCCTCCGGTTGATCGTGCCGGCAGCGCCTGGTGGCGGTGCTGACTTTTTGGCGCGCATCGTTGGTCTTAAGTTGTCTGAGGCCCTTGGGCAACCGGTCGTCATTGATAACCGGGCAGGTGCTTCGGGCACGATCGCTGCAGACATGACCGCCAAGTCTGCCGGCGATGGCTACACCGTGTTGATGGGGCAATCGACCAGTATCGTCATCGCGCCGCAGATTTATCAGAAACTCAATTACGACACTCTGCGCGATCTCAAGCCCGTGACATTGGTTGCTGACGTTCCTAACGTCTTGGTGGTTCATCCGAGCGTGCCAGCCAATTCAATGAAGGAATTGATCGCGTTGGCCAAGGCCAACCCTGGGCTGTTGAACTTCGGCTCATCTGGCAATGGCGCACCGACCCATTTAGCCGGCGAGATGTTCAAAACAGCAACCGGCACCAGCTTGATTCACGTACCCTACAAAGGTGCCGGGCCAGCGACCAATGCTTTGATTGCCGGCGAAATTCAGGTCATGTTTGCGCCTATTGTCTCTGTGCTCCCACACGTCAAGTCTGGGCGTCTGCGCGCCTTGGGCGTCACTTCTGCTGCGCGTTCCGCCGCCGCGCCCGAACTGCCAACTTTGGCAGAGTCTGGATTGACAGGCTACGACATCAGTTCTTGGTTCGGGCTCTTTGTGGCAGCGGGCACACCCGACGCAGTGGTTGAGAAGTTGTTTCGTGAGACGGCACGGGTCTTGAAGACGCAGGACGTCATCGATCGTTTTTCTAAAGAAGGCGCAGAACCCGTGGGCAGTACGCCTGCAAATTTCAATACCTATGTCCGACAAGAATATGTAAAGTACACCAAGGTGATCAAGGACAACGGAATCAAAGCCGATTAATTCGTAGAAAATAACCCGCAAAAGAAACTTCAGAAAGTAATTGATGAGCATGCCTGAAATGAACACGCCGAAGAATCGCAGCCAGCAAACGATGGCCCACAACATGACGCTGTTGTCCCACCACGAACTCGATGGGTTCGGCGGAATGGGCGAGGGCATTGCAATGCAACAAGCTGATGATGGCCGCCGAATCCTATGGATGGCGCATGAGTCCGCACCCAAAAACTTCACGGGCGTCGATGTCACCGATCCTAAAAATCCCCGTGTTGTGGTGCAGACAGAACTTCCCCACATGAAAGTGCGCTCGAACTCGCTGGATGTTGTCGGCAACCTGATGGTTGTCGCCAACCAGACCAAAGAAGTGAATATGAAGCCGGCGGGCTTTGATGTTTACGACATATCAACACCCGAGCAGCCCAAATTGATTTCTCACTTCGACTGCTCCGGTCCTTACTCGCGTGGTGTGCACGCCGTTTGGTTTGTCGATGGCAAAACTGTACACATTTCTTCTGGCGCACATGACTTTCAGCCGCACAACCCGAAAGACGATCAGATCTACCGAATTGTGGATATTTCCAACCCAAGCAAACCGGTCGAGACGGGTCGTTGGTGGTATCCGGGCACGCGCGTAGGTGACACCGCCCCACAACCAGCGCGGTTACCCGCACAATTCGACATGGGGTTTCGCGCGCACAACACCAATGTGTTTCCCCAGCGTCCAGACCGTGCATACGTTGGTTACATCGATGGCGGCGCAATCGTTCTAGATATCTCGAACCCATCGGATATCAAGATGGTGTCGCACTGGAATCACTCGCCGCCCTTCAATGGTTTCACGCACACGGTGCTGCCTTTGTTCGAGCGCGGGTTGTGGGTCGTCAGTGACGAGTGCGTCCAGGATGATGGCAAAGATTGGCCCAAGTTGGTGTGGATGGTTGACGCCCGTTCTGATGCGAACCCAGTGCCTATCTCGACGTTTCCGGTGCCGCCTTATGACGCCTTCGCTAAACGCGGCGGACGTTTCGGCGCGCACAACCTGCATGAGAATTTGCCGCTGCCGGTGTCGTTCAAATCGGAAACCTTGATCATCGGTACATTTTTTAATGCGGGTGTTCGTGTTTATGACACGACCAACCCGTATCAAGTTGAAGAGGTCGCTTATTTTGTGCCGGGCACACCGAGGTTGGCCCCGGCCGGTGCGATTCAGCTCAATGACGTGTTTGTTGATGACCGTCGGCTGGTCTACACGATGGACCGGTTTGGCGGCGGACTCTATATTTTGGAAATGAACATCTGAACACCGAAAGTCAGGCAATGAAGCGTGATCCGCTGGCCGGCAAAATTCCGGTCACTCTCATCACCGGTTTTTTGGGCAGTGGCAAGACCACTTTGATCAGTCGCTTGCTGCGGCATCCCGACATGGACCGTGTGGCCGTGGTCATCAACGAGATCGGCGAGATTGGCATCGACAACGATCTTGTCAAGATGTCGTCTGAAAATGTCAGCTTGTTGGCCAACGGTTGTTTGTGCTGCTCGGTTCGGACTGACCTTCAGGAAACCTTGCGCGAGCTGTTTGGCGAGCGCCGCGCCGGTCAAATTCCGGACTTCGATCGGGTCATGATTGAAACCACCGGGTTGGCCGATCCAGCTCCCGTGATCCAGACCTTGGCCAGTGACACCATGTTGGGTGCGCACTATCGGCTCGATGGCGTTGTGACCTTGGTAGATGCGGTCAATGGTTTGACGCAATTGGCTGAGAACCCCGAGCCCGAACGGCAGATCGCGTTGGCAGATCGCATCTTTATCACCAAGGGCGATTTGGCTTCCGAGGCTGTCATTTCTGATTTGATGGCGGCTATCAGCAGCATCAATCCGCGCGCAGAGATTCGGCTCTGCAGCATGGGCGACTTACACCCACGCGATTTGATTGGTATCGGGCTGACCAGTGCACGCGCTGGTGACGACACCTTGCACTTTCTCGGGGAGCTTAAGCCGCAAGTAGGCAGCAGCGCACCACGTGAGACTTACTTAGGTGACAGACTTCCTGTTCGCCACGATCCCGCGGTCAAAACCTTGTCGCTGCGTTTTGATCAACCCTTCACTTGGGCAACATTTTCCGCGGCGATGGAATTGGTCATTTCCTTACGAGGTAAAGACTTATTGCGAGTCAAAGGCATCGTCAACGTAGATGGCAACCCGGTTGTTGTTCAAGGCGTCGGCCATGTTTTTCATCCGCCGTTGCCGCTTGACCGCTGGCCCAGCGCGGACACTGGATCTCGTTTGGTCTTCATTACCCGCAATATAGAAGCCTCAACCTTGCGTGCATTGTTCAGCGCGGTGGAAATGATGCAAGCTTAAGCAGGATCTTCTACTCGACTCGCCCTTTAGGGGCTGCAAAAGAGGCATAATTCTCCGCAGCCCCGGTGGTGAAATCGGTAAACACAAGAGACTTAAAATCTCTCGATCGCAAGGTCTTACCAGTTCAAGTCTGGTCCGGGGCACCATCTTTTCGCCACCCCTCTATGCCATGAGGGTAGGCACTCGAACAAGACAATCTACGCCATTGCAGTCAGTCACCTTCGACGGGCGTCCTTGGTATTTTCCCTGTTCGTCTAGCCTCTTCTAAATCCCTGCGGACTTGTTCTCTCGCGAGGCTTGGTCCGGTTTCTTGCGCTGGGTAGCGCGAAGGGAACTCCTCGTGCATTTGCAAGCCACTGTCATCATTGGCCGGAATTTCTCCCATGCGCTCAGCCTCCATCAGCTCCTGGCGGACTTGCTCTCGCGTGAGGCCGGGTCCCTTCGCTTTAGCCTGGTATCGCTGAGGGTATTCCTCGTTTAGCTTCAAACCACTTTCGTCATTGGCTTGAATTTCCCCCGTGCGTTTAGCGTCATTCAACTCTTGGAGCACTTCGGCGCGGGTCTTCGGCTTTTCGGGATCAGCCGCTAGGGCGTGACTTGCCGATAGCGTCGATATTGCCAAAACCATGGTTGAAGCGACAGTTGGTAAATAGGCGTATTTCATGATCAGGATCCTTTCAAATAGACCGCAACTGACAAATGCGGCAAATGTCACTCTCCTCGCCGGGGCGTGCCCTTTTTGTCAGAAATCAAGGAACGCTTTTGTAGGTCATCATCATCCGTATTGCCTGGCTCAATGGTTATCTCGTGTCATCAGTCCTTTCGAAATCCAACGACGGTGCTCAATTCGGACCTTTTTTGTTCGACAATGACCTCAATCGCATGCGTCGTCTGGGTTGTTCATTTGTTCACCCAGCATCACCCACCCCGGCCATGGCCGTTTGCATTTGAATGCCCAAGCCCGAGGGATGGCTGCTATTAGGGGCGACAAATAGGTAAGATCAGATTTATGCCTCGTTACAACTCCCCTTTCGAAATTCACGTGCACGGCGAAGTGCCGTTGCGCGCCGACGTCGGCTTTGACCAGCTGCAAGAGGCGCTCAAACCGCTTTGGAAATACGCGGGGGCCAAGTCCCTGGTGGACGGTGCTGCCAGTTCGTATGAAGAAGAGCCTGGCATTCGCCTTGATGCGCAGGCGCACTTGCTGCAGATGTGCTGGACTGTTTCGGGTGACGAGGACTTTCGTCAAGCGCTGGACGAGATGTGCATGGCCTTGAATGATCTTGCTGAAAGTGGCGCGCCTATTGAGGTCACGTTTTATGACGCCGACTTTGATGACGAAGATGAGGAAATGGACAACGCAGGGGACGCCCGTGATGACTTTGCGATGTACTTCGTCGGTCCGACGCCAGCAGCCATCATGCAGGTGCAGCGGGATTTGTTGGTGCAAGACACCATCAGCTTGATGGAGCGCCATTTTGACGCCGCAGAGTTGGGCGAAGTGGTTGCCGCGGTTGATAAGCTCTTTGAAAATCGCTTCAATTCGCTCGTCAATTCTATGCAGCTGGGTAAGCCGCCGCGTGGTCAAGGCGGCTCTGGTCATGGCGGCGGACGCAAACCGCGTCACTTGCACTGAGGCGCTTTCAGCTCTCAGCTGTCAGGCCCAAGCCGGCCAAATAAACCACGATGGCTTGTTCGCCAACCTCAACCAGATCAAAGGCCGCGTTGTCAAGCAGCCAGTTCTGGATCAAGCCATCGATCAGGGCATGCAGACCTAAGGCAGCGTTGGCCGCTGAGACGAGTAGTATTTTTTCTTGATCTAGCGCTGATGCACTCAAGCCATGCTCAATCTGCACTAAGAAAGAGTCACGAATGCGCAGGTGCCTCAAACGAATCGCTTGCAGCTCATCGATGTATTCAACTTTCAGGGTGGCCACTTCAAAGACACGACGCGTTTGCGTGTCGGTGACGATACGCAGCAATGCTTGCCGAATCCCCCTGCAAACGTGAGCCAAGGGTGTGGCTTGCTCATCGTGTGCCAGGAACTCCAACGAGGCTTCTAACGGTAGGGTGACGCGGTCCACCATCGCGTTGAATAGATCTGCTTTGTCCTTGAAATGCCAGTACACCGCGCCCCGGGTGGTCCCTGCCTGTCGGGCAATGTCCTGCAGAGAAGTGTGTGACACGCCTTTGGCCAGAAACAGTGTTTCCGCTGCATCCAGCAGCCGGTGGCGGGTGGCGAGAGCATCTTCTTTTGTACGACGTACCAACTATGAACTTTCTGATATTCGGGTTATTACTAATCCCTTCAATATACATTCACAAAGGAATGTAAACTCCTTTTTCAGTAAAATTTTGCCTCCGTTGGACTTTTTGTCCGGCGTCTGCGTCGTTTTTAACACTCCCGTTTTCGTTTATACGAGGAACTGCATGTCCTTCTCCAGCCCATTTTTGTCTGATGTTTCTGTGGCCCCTGTTGTCAGACCCTTCTGGGTGGGTGGGTTGCTCGCTGCCGTTTTGTTGGCCGGTTGTGGCCAGGGCAACAAAGACGCTGTTGCTGTGGCACCGCCGTTGGCTCAAGTCGGGGTGGTCACGGTAGCTCTCGGGGACGTTGGTTTGATGACTGAATTGCCAGGTCGGTTAGAAGCTTCACGGGTAGCCCAGGTGCGGGCCCGCGTCGCCGGTATTTTGCAGAAGCGCTTGTTCCGTGAGGGCAGCGATGTGACGGCGGGTGAGGCTTTGTTCACCATTGACGCAGCCCCTTATGCGGCGGCCTATGCCAGCGCGCAAGCCTCATTGGCGCGTGCGCAGGCCAATTTGGAGCAGTCCACTTCGCTGGCTCAACGCTACCAGCCGCTGGTCAAGGCCAATGCGGTCAGCAAGCAGGAATTTGCCAACGCTGAGGCCGCTCAGAAACAAGCCGAGGCCGATGTGGCGGTGGGCAAAGCGGCGGTACAAACTGCCAAAATCACGCTTGATTACGCGGCTGTCACAGCGCCGATTTCAGGCCGTATCGGACGTGCTTTGGTGACCGAGGGCGCGTTGGTCGGGCAGGGTGATTTCACGCAATTGGCGGTGATTCAACAGATCAATCCGATGTACATCAACTTCACCCAGTCCGCGGCAGAAGTATTGAAGCTGCGCAAGGCACTTGAAGCCGGCCAGCTCAAGCGGGCCAGTGGTGATGAAGCTGTGAAGGTGCGGCTGGTGCTGGAAGACGGCAGCGCTTACGCCCAAGCGGGCCGGTTGTTGTTTTCTGATTTGTCAGTCGATCAGGCCACAGGCCAGATCACGCTGCGGGCTGAAGTTCCTAACCCTAAGGGCTTGTTGTTGCCCGGTTTGTA
>CANCCE010000147.1 GCA_947374505.1 Comamonadaceae bacterium
GAGCTCACCCCGGGCTTCAGGGCAGCCACTGCGCTGAGCAATTCAGTGACATTGCTCACCGGCTTGTCGGCCACCGCTGTGATCACATCGCCAGGTCGTATCCCGGCTGCTGCCGCGGGTCCGTTTTGCAGCACTCCCGTGATGATGACACCACTTTTGGCTGAGATGTTGAAGGTTTGGGCCAGTTCAGCGTTTAACTCTTGGGGTTCGACACCAATCCAGCCGCGCGTCACCTGACCGTACTTGACGATGCTTTCCAGCACTTGGCGGGCGGTCGACACCGGAATGGCAAAGCCGATGCCCATGGAGCCGCCAGAGCGTGAATAAATGGCTGTGTTGATGCCCAGCAAGCGGCCTTGCGTGTCCACCAGCGCGCCCCCAGAATTGCCCGGGTTGATGGCTGCATCGGTCTGGATGAAATTCTCAAATACGTTGATGCCCAGCTGGCTCCGGCCAAGTGCGCTGATGATGCCGCCGGTGACGGTTTGCCCGACACCGAAGGGGTTGCCGATGGCCAGTACCTGGTCGCCAATTTCAATTGACTCGGAACTGCCCAGCACGATGACCGGCAGCTTGTCCAGCTCGATCTTAAGGATCGCGAGGTCGGTTTCAGGATCTGTACCGATGACTTTGGCTTTGGCTTTGCGCGAATCGATGAGGATGACTTCGATGTCGTCAGCGCCTTCAACCACATGGTTGTTGGTGAGGATGTAGCCGTTCGGGCTGACGATCACGCCGCTGCCCAGCCCGACTTGCGTTTCGTTGCGAACCTGATCACCAAAGAAAAAGCGGAACCAGGGGTCCTCAGTGTTGGCTGTGCGGGCAGCAGCTTTGCTGGCAATGATGCTGACGACAGCGCCCGAGGCGGCTTTGGCGGCCGTGCTGAAACTTCCGGGTGCGCCGCCTGCGATCTTGCCCGTGCTGCTGGCAGGTGCTTCGATCACCGTGAGTGAGTCAAGGTTGCTGCCGCGCTGTAACCACTGGGGTTTCAAGCTGATAAGCACAAAATAAACCGCCAGCAAGATGGTTACCAGCTGTGAAAACAAGAGCCAAGATCTGCGCATGGTGGTGAGTGCCAAAAATCAAAAAATGTGAAAAAACAGTTTGCATGAAAGTTCGAGACTGAAATGCAGACAGGTGATTTTGACTGATTGGCCAGGTGATGAGCAGCACAGCGGCGCAATAGCCATCGGTTGGCGGGTTCCCAAGATGCCAACAGTGTGATCAGCCTGATAATCCGGACTCAGGCTCACACAGGCCAATGGATGTGAAAAAATGGTATTTCTAAGCGAACCCATCACAGGAAAAGCGTCGTGACAACACCCAAAGAAGCGATGACCGAAGGCGTCTCCAGAGCTGAGCTGCTGACGACCTTCAACACTTTGCTGCAGCCAGAGCTTTTCAAGGATTACGGCCCGAACGGGCTTCAGGTGGAGGGCAAGGCAAGGGTGCGCCGTATCGTTTCTGGCGTGACGGCCAGCTTGGCGCTGGTTGAAGCTGCGGTGGCTTGGCAAGCCGATGCGATTTTTGTCCATCACGGGCTTTTTTGGCGCGGGCAGGACGGTCGCGTCACAGGTTGGATGAAACAGCGGCTGGCGCTGCTGCTGGCGCATGACATCAATCTTTTTGCGTATCACCTGCCGCTCGACGCGCACCCGGTACTGGGCAATAACGCGCAGCTTGGGCGGATTCTCGGCTTGGTTTCTCACGAGGGTGAAGCGGGGCGCTTTGGCGAGTCGGGGTTGGGGTTCATGGGTCGCCGTTTGTCTGGTGATGGTTTTGACAGCGCTGAAAGTCTGGCCAACCATGTCTCCACCTTGCTGCAGCGGCAGGTGGTGCTAGTCGATCGGTTGGCCAATCAAAAGTCTGTCATTCAAAATATCGCTTGGTGCACGGGCGGTGCTCAAGGTTATTTTGAAGCTGCCATCGAGGCCGGCGCGGATGTGTTCATCACGGGTGAAATTTCTGAGCCGCAGGCCCACTATGCCCGTGAGATGGGCGTGGCTTATATCGCTTGTGGCCACCACGCCTCTGAGCGCTACGGCGCGCAAGCCGTGGCCGCTCATGTGGCAACGCAATGCGGCTTGCTGCATCAATTCATCGACATCGACAATCCAGCCTGAACCGCCTGAACGACATGAACAAAGCACTTCCATTTCTGATCACCATGGGCGATGCCGCGGGCATTGGCCCAGAAATCATTGCCAAAGCATTCGTTGAGTCACCTGAAGACTTGGCGGGCTGCATCGTGGTGGGTGACGTTGCGGTGATGCGCCGGGCCGCGCAGTTGGCCGCGAATTGGTTCAAAAGGCCTGTTCAGGCGGTTGCCGAACTGTCGAGTCTGGCCGATAGACCAAGCGTGCCGCCGCATTGCATCGGCGTATGGCAAGGCTGCCGGCTGGCGGCTCCGCCGGCCTATGGCCAAATCAGCGCCGAGTCGGGTCGTGCCGCAGCCGAATGCATCGTCGTTGCCGCGCGCGCGGTGTTGTCGGGTCAGGCGCGCGGCATGGTCACCGCACCGATCAATAAAGAAGCGCTGGCGGCAGCGGGCGGTGAGTACGCCCGTTTCCCGGGGCACACAGAAATGTTGCAAGCACAAGCGGCGACCTTTCTTGCTAAGCCGGTCGCTCAAGTGCCGGTGCGCATGATGTTGGCCAACCCCGAGCTGAAAACTGTGCTGGTCAGCATCCATGTGTCGCTGCGTGAAGCGATCGAGGCGGTGCGTTTCGAGACGGTGTTTGAGACGCTGCAGATCACCCACGCTGCGCTGAGTCAGGTGTTGGGTCGAGCGCCCAAGATCGGTGTGGCCGGTTTGAATCCGCATGCCGGCGAAGGCGGTCTTTTCGGGCGTGAAGAAATAGAGATCATTGCGCCGGCCATCGCTGCTGCGCAAGCTGCAGGGATCCACGCGAGTGGCCCGTTCGCCCCCGACACCGTGTTCATGCGTGCCCGTGCCAAAGACGGTCAAGCCGGTGAGTTCGATGTGGTGCTGGCTATGTATCACGACCAGGGGCTGATCCCGGTGAAGTACATGGGGGTGGAGCAGGGCGTGAATGTCACCTTGGGTTTGCCTTTGTTGCGCACCAGCCCGGATCATGGGACGGCTTTTGATATGGCGGGGACGGGTCGGGCAGATGCCGCCAGTCTGTTGGCGGCTATCCGCATGGCGCGCTCAATGGCGTATTAATGGCGTTTTAAGCTGTCACGAATTTCCCGCAAAAGCACAACATCCTCAGGGGTGACAGCTGCTGGAACAGGGTCTTGCGCGTGCGATTTTTTCAACCGGTTGATCTGCTTGACCATGAAGAAAATAATGAACGCCAGGATGGCAAAATTAACAGAGACAGTGATGAAGTTGCCGTAAGCCAAAACCGGAACGCCAGCTTTTTTGAGGCTCTCCAGCGTGCGGACGACGCCAAAAGGGACCTCACCCAACACCCAGAAAAGGTTGGCAAAGTCGAGCTTTCCCACCACGGCACCGATGATCGGCATGATCAGGTCGGTCACCACCGAATCGACGATCTTCCCGAAGGCAGCGCCGATAATGACACCAACTGCCAAGTCGATCACATTGCCCTTGATGGCAAACGCCTTGAACTCTTGCATCATGCTCATGGGGTTCCTTTTTGTAAGTTGAAAAGCCAGTGGGGCCGACCTCACTGATTGCGGATTGTGGTGTGTTGACCGATAAGACAACAGCCTTGGATGGCAGTTTTTGCGTAGGAGAAGGGTGCCAAGCATGTCCCGGAGCCAAGATGTCCAGGTATTCGTTCAAGAAGCTGAAAGTCACGTTCTCTGCTCCGCTACAATGCCGGGTTGATCACAATAAGCCTTTTTCAAGCGAGTTCTTGAAGGAATTTCATGACCCAAGCCAGCGTTAAATCAAGCATTGTTGCGCCACCAGGTGTAGCAGTCGACCATCAAAAAAGAAATTGGATTGTTGCTACATGTGCCGTCGGTGGCGCAGGTGTTGCTGCTGTCGCAGTCCCTTTTGTGAGTACTTTTCAGCCTTCTGAGCGCGCTAAAGCCGCCGGTGCAGCGGTCGAGGTGGATATCTCTACCATCAAGCCCGGTGAAAAATTGACGGTCGAATGGCGCGGTAAGCCGGTCTGGATCTTCCGCCGCACGCCTGAGCAATTGGCAGCTTTGAGCAAGGTCGACGATCAGCTTGCCGATCCGAATTCTGAGCGCAAACAGAGCGAGTTGACGCCAGCCTACGCCCGCAACATCAATCGATCGATCAAGCCCGAGGTCATGGTGGCAGTGGGTATTTGCACGCACCTCGGTTGTTCGCCAGTGGATAAATTCCAAACGGGCGCTCAGCCGTCCTTGCCTGAAGACTGGCACGGCGGTTTTTTGTGCCCTTGCCACGGTTCGACCTTCGATATGGCCGGACGCGTCTACAAAAACAAGCCCGCACCCGACAATCTGGAGGTGCCTCCCCACATGTACCTGTCAGAAACCCGGTTGCTGATTGGCGAAGATAAAAAGGCCTGAAGCTTGTCTGAATCCCTTTCGCGTCACTACGTGGACTGGCTTCGTAACTGAGTAGGAACTGTTATGGCTGAATTCAAAGAAATTTCCCCCGACGCGCCCGTAGGCGCCAAACTGTTGAACTGGGTTGACAACCGTTTCCCCGCCAGCAAGCTCTACAACGAGCACGTAGGCGAGTACTACGCACCGAAGAACTTCAACTTCTGGTACGTTTTCGGCTCACTGGCGCTCTTGATTCTGGTGATCCAAATCGTTACCGGCATCTTTTTGACGATGCACTACAAGCCAGACGCCGCCTTGGCCTTCGGCTCGGTCGAATACATCATGCGCGACGTCCCTTGGGGCTGGTTGATTCGCTATATGCACTCGACAGGCGCCAGTGCGTTTTTCATTGTGGTGTATTTGCACATGTTCCGCGGCCTGATGTACGGCAGCTACCGCAAACCGCGCGAGCTGATCTGGATTTTCGGCTGTGCCATTTTCTTGGCATTGATGGCAGAAGCTTTCATGGGTTATTTGTTGCCTTGGGGCCAGATGAGCTACTGGGGTGCTCAGGTGATCGTCAACTTGTTCGCGGCCATTCCTTTCATTGGCCCTGATCTGGCACTGCTGATCCGCGGCGACTTCGTGGTGGGCGACGCCACTTTGAACCGCTTCTTCGCATTCCATGTGATTGCTGTGCCGCTGGTGCTGCTGGGCCTGGTGGTGGCGCATTTGATCGCGCTGCATGAAGTCGGCTCGAACAACCCTGATGGCGTTGAAATCAAAGCCCACAAAGATGCCAAAGGCAACCCGCTCGACGGCATTCCATTTCATCCTTACTACACGGTGCACGACATTTTTGCCGTCAGCGTGTTCCTGATGATCTTCACTGCAGTGATCTTCTTTGCGCCTGAGGCAGGCGGCTACTTCTTGGAGTACAACAACTTCATCCCGGCCGACTCACTGAAGACACCGTTGCACATCGCTCCAGTTTGGTATTTCACGCCGTTCTACTCGATGTTGCGCGCCATCACCGGCGAGATGATGTACGCCTTGGTGGCTTGCGTCGCTGCAGCGGCCGCTTTCACCGTGCTGAAGGGTCGTCTTGCCGCGTTCCTCAAGGCTGCGATTGCGCTGGTGGCTTTGCTGCTGGTCGCGTCCATGCTGGTGATCGACGCTAAATTCTGGGGTGTCGTGGTCATGGGTGGTGCGGTCATCATCTTGTTCTTCCTGCCTTGGCTGGACAACAGCGAAGTCAAGTCGATTCGTTACCGTCCCGATTGGCACAAATACCTCTACGCCGTTTTCGTGATTAATTTCATCGTTCTAGGCTACCTTGGCATCAAGCCACCGTCACCTGTCAACGAGCGTGTATCGCAAATCGGCACTTTGTTCTACTTTGGCTTTTTCTTCCTGATGCCTTGGTGGAGCCGTCTTGGTACGTTCAAGCCTGTGCCTGATCGCGTGACCTTTGCTGCCCACTGAGCCGGAGACTAAGACCATGAATAAATTCAAACATTTGGCGCTGGGTCTCCTGGCATCCTTGCTGCTTATCACTGGCGCTCAGGCCAACACGGTCGGTATTGCCTGGGACAAGGCGCCTGACAAAACCAACGAATTGGGTGCTTTGCAAAACGGTGCCAAGCTGTTCGTCAACTACTGCCTGAACTGCCATGCCGCAGCTTTCATGCGCTACAACCGCCTGACAGACATTGGTCTGACCGAGCAGCAGATCAAGGACAACTTGTTGTTCGCCACCGATAAGGTCGGCGAAACCATGAAGGTCGCGATGAGTCCCAAGCAGGGCAAAGACTGGTTTGGCGGTAACCCACCTGATCTGACTGTTATTGCACGTTCCCGTGCGGGTTCACAAGGCTCAGGCGCCGACTACCTCTACACCTACTTGCGCACGTATTATCGTGACGACACCAAAGCCACTGGCTGGAACAACCTGGCTTTCCCGGGCGTGGCCATGCCGCATGTGCTGTGGGAAATGCAGGGCGTGCGTGAGCCTCAATACGAAACCCATGCAAGTCACGGGCATGACGTGGAGATTTTCAAAGGTTGGAAACAGGTCAGCCCGGGCACGATGACGCCTTTGCAATACGATCAGTCCGTGTCTGACTTGGTCGGTTATCTGCAGTGGATGGGCGAGCCGGCCCAAAATACCCGTGTGCGCGTTGGCGCTTGGGTGCTGTTGTTTCTTTGCATGTTCACCTTTGTCGCCTGGCGTTTGAACGCCGCGTTCTGGAAAGACGTCAAGTAATTTTTTCGCTGGGCAGCAATGCCCCGCACTTTATGGAGTGGCAGGCCCAAGTCTTTGTGACTTGACGTCTCCCACTCCTTTTGTACCCAGGAGTTCCCCTATCATGATGGTCCTTTATTCAGGCACAACCTGCCCCTTCTCGCATCGTTGCCGCTTTGTGTTGTTTGAAAAAGG
>CANCCE010000148.1 GCA_947374505.1 Comamonadaceae bacterium
AAAAGGTCAGTGTTGTTGAAGGCGCTGTCTGGAGCGGCACCACCGCCCCCTGGACATCTGCACCGTTCATCCGCCGCTACATCGGAGACCGTGCACCGCAAGCACCGTCAGAACTGCTGAAGTGTTTTGACCCTGCCAGTCAGTTGTTCCAATAATGCCGAAATGAATGTCATCAACCCTCTGTCGCTGCGGCACGTGACAAGGGCACCCCCGCCACGTCCATACCAACACGCAAGATATGACCATGGGTTGAGTCGGTGCAATACAGCGCGTCTCCGGCAAGCCCTCCAAAAGCGATGTTGGTGGTTGACGCACCCGCTGGGCCGCGTAAAACAAGTACTGGCTCAGCGCGCTGATTGAGCACCCACACGTAACCTAAACCCGGATTGGCGACCAACAGTCGACCTTGCATGTCGACGGCCAAGCCATCCGGACCACTCGGGCCATAAGAGGTGAAGAATTGGCTAACTTTGGCAACACTGCCATCAGGCAACAAGGGCACACGCCAAACACAATTACCGCGCGTCACCGCAAGGTACAGCAACTTGCCATCGGGTGACAGCGCGACGCCGTTTGGGCTCGGCACATTCGACAGCAACAGGTCCAGTCGGCCGTCCGGCCGAAGGCGATAAAGCCGGCCGCTCGGATCGTGCAAACCGGTCTGACCTTGGTCAGTGAAGTACAGATTACCAATCGCGTCAAAGATCAAGTCGTTAACACCTCGAAAGCGCTCCGAGTTGCGCCTTTCAAGGAAAGGGGTGACCTGACCGGTAGCGATCTTCAGTGCCATCAAACCATTCTTGTAGTCGGTGATCAACAGCGTGTCTGGGTCGATAAACTTCATGCCATTAGGCTCGCCGTCGTACTCAGCCACCAGTGTCCATTCGCCAGCTTGGTCGATACGAAAAATACGACCCCATGGAATGTCGCAGACAAATAAGTTGCCCGCGTCATCGAAAACGGGTCCCTCCAAAAACGAGTCGGTGATCTGTCCGCCGCGGTTGGCCTCAGACCAGGCACTTTTTGTGTGACGCCGAAAATGGACTGGCATACGCGTGAAAATCTCCATCTCGCGGATCTCAGGTGGCGTCAAAAGGAACATGCAAAAACTCCCAGCGCGTTACTGTTTATCAAATGAGGTGTTGGCTGCGATCTTGCCCCACATGACCGTGCTGTCTTGCACTATTTTGGCAAATGCGGCTGCATTCACTTGCCGGGGTTCTGCGCCCATACCTTCTGCAAACTCCTTCATGTCTGGCGAAACCATGGCCAGCGCAATCTCGGTTTCAAGACGCTTCAATACAGCTGCGGGTGTGCCTTTTGGGGCCCACAGCCCTGTCCAGTTCACCACGCCGACGTTCTTCACGCCGGCCTCAGCAAAGGTCGGTACGTTTGGCAGCACGGCCAAGCGCTTGTCACCGCTGACGGCTAACAAATGAAGCTTGCCGCCTTTGACATTGCCCATGACCCCCGTGGTGGAGGCAAACTGCATGTCGATGGTCTTGCTGAGGATGGCTTGCGTTGCCTCGGCAGCCCCTTTGAAAGGCACATGCATGAACTTAGTACCCGTCGCTAATCCTAATGCTTCAGCGGCAAAATGCGGCGTGGTGCCAGCGCCACCGGTGCCATAGGTGACTTGGGCCGGACGGGCTTTCGCCTCAGTGAGCAGGTCTTGCAGTGTCTTGTACTGACTGTTGGCATTGACGACTAACGCCATGGGTGCAAAAACATAGGCGCCAACAGGCAACAGGTCGTTGGCGTGATCAAAGGGCAGCTTCTTAAAAATATGCGGCAGCAAGGCATAGGTCGTGTCGTTAGCGACCAGGGTGTAGCCGTCGGGCTCGGCCCGAGTCACCTGCAACACGGCGATGGTGCCGGTGGCCCCTGGCTTGTTTTCAACGATGAAACTCTGGCCGGTTTGCTGGGTTAGCTTTTGGGCCATCTTGCGGGTAACCACGTCAACCGCGCCGCCAGGACCATACGGCACGACGATTTTGACGGGCTTGTTAGGCCAGGCATCTTGGGCGAATGCTGGGCTGCCGGTGGCGATGGCTACAGTGGCG
Source organism: Comamonadaceae bacterium (assembly GCA_947374505.1). Classification (GTDB taxonomy): domain Bacteria; phylum Pseudomonadota; class Gammaproteobacteria; order Burkholderiales; family Burkholderiaceae_C; genus Polaromonas. The sequence goes on from CANCCE010000148.1 coordinate 2,064, forward strand.
ATGCAACAAAGGACTGCGGCTGAAAGTCGAGGCAAAGAAGCAACGGTAAACGTCATCATGATTGTTCCTGAATTGATAAGAGTGGTTTCAAGAGAGGATTGATGGATGAATGGATGGCCGGGGGTCATTCGGTTTTCAAATTGAGTTCTCGTGCAAGTTGTGTGTAGCTGCTCACCTCGCGCTCCATTTGCGCGGTGAAGGGTGCGCCACACAGGCTCTGAGCATCCATTCCAAGGCCGTTCATTTTTTCCAAGGTCGCAGGGGCGCGGGCAAAGTCACTGGCAACGCGATGCAAAACAGCGACGATTGCAGCCGGCGTATTGGCTGGCGCAAGCAGTCCATACCAAGCATCGGCCGCATAACCCCTGACACCCGCCTCACCAAATGTCGGTACACCGGGAAGCAAGGTTGTGCGCTGTGAAGATGACACTGCCAACGCAGTGAGCTTGCCAGCTTGCACTTGCGTCATCACTGAGCCCAGTGTGGCGAACGAGCTATCGACCTGACCGCCCATCAGATCGATGACTGCAGGGGCCGCTCCCTTGTAGGGAATATGGTTCATGGAGATGCCCGTCAAGCGGGTGAATTGTTCACTGGCAAAGTGTCCCGAGCTGCCGGTTCCGGGCGTTGCGTATGTCCTCTTGCCCGGCTGCGACTTGACCTGCGCCAGAAACCCTTCCAAGGTCTTGACCGGCATGGCAGGACCGACCACCAGCACCGTTGGACTGGCCGCCAGTGTGCAAATTGGCTGGAATGATTTCACCGCATCAAACTTGACCCGCGCGCTGTACAGCGCAGGGATCATGGTGTGGTTGGTTGCACCCAACAGCAAGGTGTAGCCGTCAGCCACACTGGCAGCAACAGCATCAGCCGCGAGTATGGAGTTCGCACCCGGTTTGTTGTCCACAATGAAGGGCTGACCCAGCGCCCGAGTGGCGTGATCAGCGAAGGCGCGCGCCACCACATCGGTGGGACCACCCGCTGAAAATCCGACGATCAAGCGCACAGGTTTTGACGGATAGGCCGCAGGGGTTTGTGCCTCAGCGTTGCCAGCAAGGCCAGCCACAATCACACCCATAGCGGCAAGTAAAGGAACGCGTTGAATCATTTTTTGGCAATATTTGAGGTGTTTCATAGGGGTTTAAACCGTTGCAATAGGGGTTGTCGGCGAACCAGCAGCGCCTGGCAGGCGCAGTGGTGGTGCGGTCAATAAAAATCGGCTTCTGCCATGGGTTCGCAACCAGCGCGCCAACGGTGTCAGCCACCAGAGTTCACCGAGGTGGATGCCGTTCTTGAACAGGCAGTGCTCATGCAGCGGCAAACGAGGCCCGCGAATTCGCGTATCGCCCACCCCAAGCGGTTTGGCTTGCACCAATTCGACAGCCGGGTTGTCAGAAATCAAACACGCCAGCTTCACATCGACGATCCAGTTCAGCAGCTTTGGGTCGTTGCCATCAAGACCGCTACCGGTTTCATGCAGCAACTTGACATCCGGTTGACGGTTCATCGCCATCAACATGTCAGCAAAGCCGGTGTGCAGACAGACCATGTCTCCGACCTCAATCTGCACGTGATCAGCATCTAGGATGCGCATCAATCGTTCGTAACCGACGGCCTCCCGGTGACGTCCGACATGGTGCTCAAGGTCGACCATCACACCGCGCCCTTGTGCACCATGCCCGGCCAAATTTTCAATGCCAAGGGCCGCAGCGTTGGGCCCGGGAAAACGTGCCCAATCGGCGATGGCGTGCGGGTCTTCGGTTGCCGCATGAATGTCCACACCCGCGCGATAGCCGTTGTAAAAAACGGCCTCTGCATGACCGTCACCATCCGCATCAAAACGGCTGCCCATGTGAGCCAAGCTATCCCACTGCGTCGAATACTGGGTGTTCATCAGCAGCACGTCGTCGCACACCACGTCTGTCGTGTCGACTGCTTCGCTGGCGTATGACCAGCAGAACCCCTGTTGGCCGGCGCTCTTTCCATCACGCAAGGTGGAGAAGCGTTGTGCAGGCAGTCGGCGCGGGTTCAGCGCCATACCACCAGGAACATCCAGCGGCAGAGAAAGGCAAAAGGTCAGTCCCACTTTGACTTCTGTAACAGCTTGCAGAACTTTGGCGGCATCCACTAGGTTCATGCGGCCGAGTTGATCGTCTGGGCCGAACTCGCCCCATCGACTGCCCGGTGGTGCTTGCTTCCAGCGTGGTGAGAATGTCATGTAAAAACTCTTACTCAGTTCACTGACTCAGGGGCCACACCCTCAATCACAGCGCGTACGTTACGCGCTGCGGCTGTGCCCATGTTGATGTAGGCATCGCTCGTGACACCGCCAATGTGCGGACTGAGGATGAAGCCGGGCTGCTGTTGAAACGGGTGCTTTGCCGTCATCGGTTCAACGGCAAAGCTATCGAGTCCCGCAGCTTTCACTTGTCCTGACTGGACTGCGGCGAGCAAGTCAGCTTCGTTGACCAAGCCACCGCGCGCCGTGTTGACGATGATCACACCAGGCTTGCAACGGGCCAAGGTGTCTGAGTTCAAAAGACCTTGGTTTTCTTGGGTCAGCGGGCAATGCAGTGAGATGGCATCCGACTCGCGCCAAATGGTTTCCAAGTCCACACTTTGCAGGAAATCTGGAAGATTTTTAGCATAAGGGTCGTAACCCATCACGCGCATCCCCAGGGCTTCGGCCATCTTGGCAAAGCGCAGGCCGATAGCGCCCAGCCCCACCAGTCCGATCGTGCGGCCACCCAGCTCGAGGCTTTTGTGCATGGCTTTGTCCCAGTTGCCAGCGTGCATGCGGGCGTCTAGACTGATCACTGATTTAGCGCAAGCCAGCAACAAAGCGAGTGCCTGCTCTGCCACTGCCGCAGCGTTGGCGCCGACAGCGGCCTTGACGGCGATGCCACGGCTTGTCGCCGCCACTGTGTCGATGGTGTCGGTGCCGCTTCCGTGTTTGGAAATGACTTTGAGGGAAGGCGCTGCCTCCATCGCCGCGGCACCTACCTTGCTGTAACGGACGATGATCGCCGCGGGGTCATGGCGCTGACACAGGGCGACGATGTCATCTTCAGTCGGCGTCTTGCCTGCATAAATGACATCGTAGTCAGCCAATAACGCCAATGCTTGCGGCGCGAGATCGGCAGCAGTCACAAGTACGACTGGTTTTTGGACGGCCGCGATAGTGGCCGGTAAGGCGCTCACAGTGTCTCTCCGTCTTTCAGCATGCCTGCAGCACGCAGGGCCGCAGGCAGCCACTTGGACGCGGTGTCACCGCTCGCAATAGCGTCGAGTCGGGCGGCTTCGTCGGCCACCTTTTTGTCAGCCAGCGCCATCATGGCTGGCGCTTTGTCACGCTCAATGACCACCACGCCGTCAGCGTCGCCGACGATCAGGTCGCCCGGGCAGACCGTGGTGCCGCCGGCGCAAATCGGGTGGTTGATGCGCCCTGGCACGTACTTGGTTGGGCCGGCCGGATTAAAACCAGCGCTGAACACCGGAAAGCCCAAGTCCAGCAGTTCGACTCTGTCACGAATGGCCGCGTCGACGACGACGCCTGCAATGCCTAATTTTTTGCAGGCACTGAGCATCAGTGTGCCCATCAGGGCCGCGGTTTGGTCGCCCTTGCCATCAATCACCAGTACGTCGCCGGGTCGCGCCAGCGCGATCGCGGCATGGATCATCAGGTTGTCGCCGGGACGGACTTCAACGGTGAAGGCTGGACCGGCCACGGTCATGGCGTGGTGCACCGGCGCAATGCGCGAATGCATGGTGCCACGTCGACCCGCCACGTCGGCCAAGATAGCCGCTTGAAAGGTGCTGGCTTTTTTAACAACGTCAGGTGACACACGTTGGATGTCACGGATGATTTCAGGTAATTGGGTCATAGTGGTTTGAGCTCAGTCAGAGAGTTGGAGGAATAAAAAAGATGTTTCAGTCGGCTTTGATATGGCCGTCGCGGATGACTTTGGCCCACTTGGCCGAGTCAGCTTTTTGGGTGTCACCAAGTTGCTGAGGGCTTCCGCCCACCAAGGTCACGCTGAGCTTGTCGGCGAGTGCGATCACCGTTGGATCTTTCAGCGCTTTGCTGATTTCCTGATTCAGCCGCAACACAATGGCCTGCGGTGTCTTGGCGGGAGCGAACACCGCTTGCCACTGCTCAACCACAAAGTTTTTCAAACCCGCTTCGCCCATGGTCGGCACCTCTGGCAATGACTTCAGCCGATTCTCAGAAGTGACAGCCAGTGCTCGCAGCTTGCCAGCCAACACATGGGGCAGCGCGGCGGCGGCAGGTGCAAACATGAAGTTGACCTGACCTGCAAGCGTGTCTTGCAGCGCTGGCGTGTCGCCTTTGTAGGGCACATGAATCAGTTGCACACCGGTCTGCTGCTTCAGTAATTCGCCCTGCATTTGCAAGATGGTGCCATTGCCACCGGAGGCAAAAGCCAACTTACCCGGCTCGGCCTTGGCTGCGGCTAACAACTCCGCTACAGACTTGTAAGGCTGAGTCACAGCAACCACCAAGATGTGCGGAATGGTCCCAAGGGTGATGACCGGTTCGAAGCCGGCAATCGGGTCATAGGACAATTTGCCCATCAGGTGAGGAGCAATGGCTTGTGGCCCGATCGAAGTGCCCAGCAAGGTGCTGCCATCCGGTGTAGCGCGGGCGACAAAAGCAGCACCGATGGTGCCGGTAGCGCCCGCCTTGTTGTCGACGATGATGTTGACACCGACCGATGCCGCCACACGCTGGGCGATGTGGCGACCCAGCACGTCGGTGCTGCCACCAGCCGGATACGGCACCACCCATGTGATTCC
>CANCCE010000149.1 GCA_947374505.1 Comamonadaceae bacterium
GCGACCACCAGCGGGCGCTGGCGGTAAGCGGTCAGGCCATCGCATTCATACGGGGTGGTGTCTTCGCGGTTCCATAGCAGCGCATGCTGTGGCAAAACCTGCTGCAAAGCGGCAACCACCTGCGCTTGCCGCTCGGCGCGCTCTAGTGAGGCGTGCTGTTCAGAAAAAACGGGTGCATTCATGTCAAAAGCTCCTGCCACCAGCCACGTCGGGAAGCGACTGTTGGCGGGGCAAGCTGCACTTTAAACCATGCAGCCGGTGGGCTATTCAGGGCGCACCAAAGCCATAGTGTGCAAAGGTGGTCTGTGCGGGCGTGGCCAGCAGGGTTTGGGCAAACGCCGCCGCTGCCGGGTGCGCGCCGTTTTTAACCGTCACGCCATACGCCGCGCCCACCTGCAAATGGGCCGGCAAGGCCACCACGGCTAAGCGCGGCACCTCTTTTTGCGCGGCCACGGCGTTGGTGCAGTAGGTCAGAAATAGATCGGCTTGGTTGGTGTCCATCACCCAGGCGTAAGTGCTCAGGCCGGCCGGCGCCTTGAGCGAATCTGCACCGCCGGTGAGCTTCAAGGCCTTGGCGTCCAGCGTGGCGTATGCGCCGGCTTTGACGCGGTCGGCTTTGCGAAACAACTCCCAGGCGTAGTCGCCTGCGGGGTCAGCCTTGGGCATGGAGGTGCCCAAGCGGACAGCCGTGTCGAGCAGCGTGTCGAGGAAGGTGCTTGGAGAAGTCTTCAGGTTGGGCTGGGTCAGGGCGCACAAGCTGTTGCGCACAAACACGGCGGGCGCGCCCCAAGCCCCCGCATTGGCCAAGCGCTGTGGATGCTGAATGTCAGCCGAGGCAAAGACCAGCGCAGCGTCGCCTTTCTCGATGCGCTCACGCAGCAAACCCGACGCGCCGAAGGTCAGCGCGATTTTTTGGCCCGTGCGGCTTTCGTAGTCACGCGCAATGTCCGTCATCGCTTCACGCAAACTGCCAGCGGCGAAGACGGGCAAGGGTTCAGGAGACAAGGCCATTTCAGCAGGCGCGGCGCAGCCGAGCAGAGTCGTTGCGGCCATTGCTGTCAGTAATAAAGGTTTCATGTGGGGTCACTTAACGAGGTTGCCTGCTCTCGTACACCCACTCGATCCTGTAACCATCTAAATCTAGGATATTGGCTGCGGAGTAGCGCGGATCGTCGTAGGACTGGCAGCTCAATTGGGTCAGCAATCACGCCAAAACTCAAACAGGGGACGGATGCCTCAGCTGACGATCCATTGGAATTTTGAATCAATTACCGATAAGGTGATTGACGCATTTGATTGTAAATAGAGACAAAGCCACGAACACCGACTGACAGTGACCTTTTCTTGGCTTCTGCGGTCAACATATTCATCAATACGCCGGAAAGCGAGAAATGAATAATAGATTCAATTTCGGCTGAACCAATAAAACCCATGGTCCAGTCACCAAAACTGCGGTTGGAAATTTCGTTTCGGCAGACAATATTCACTGCTGTATGCCCTGCAGCTTTGCTGATGTGATTCTCAAAAGTCTGGTGAATAGATTGCTTGGGACCTTCGAGAATTTGAATAAACCCCCCGCCATAATACATAAGCATTCCCGTGATGCCCGCCGCTAAGTTTCGACGATGTGCTGCTGCAAGTATTCGATCCAGTTGAATCTTTGTTTGAAGCAACGGGACTGCGACGCTGCAGTACAAGATCTCTTCCAGCGATTCCGAGTTCGCTTGCGAAAGAAGGTTGTTGATGGCGGCGATGGCTGGCATTGATAGCGACTGTGAATTAAAGCCACACGAAGGGTCGCTCGTTATTGGCCAGTTTACGCTTCAGACTTTAGTCGTGCTGATCAATAGAAAATTAAAAAGTAGCCAATTATTATTACTATAACCATCCGTAAAAAGGAGTGATGGTTTACACCGATCGCTGGTTTTTGCATTCGAATAAACTCTGGCCCAACTTTGGAATCGAATCGAATCATGCATATTTCAGTTTGGGTGAGTGGGTGGCTGCTTGTCGTTGGGAGTTCGGCGATGGCGCAAGAGAAAACACCCCTCCCGGCGCCCAAAGCCAAACCATCGTTGACAGTGACGACCGGCCTGCCGACAACCCAAGTGATGCTCGCCAGGTTGCAGGCCAACGGTTCCTTAGCCGCATGGCAAGAAGCGGTGGTGGGGGCTGAGGCGAATGGCTTGAAGATCACGGAAGTGCGTGTCAATGTCGGCGACCGGGTACAGCGCGGTGATGTGTTGGCCACCCTGCAAAGCGACACGTTGCGCGCAGAACTGGCGCAGGCCGAAGGCAGTTTGGCCGAGGCGACGGCCAATGCGCAGGAAACCAAGGTTCAGGCTGAACGTGCGCGCTCTTTGCAGCAGCAAGGCTTTTTCAGCAACGCGCAGCTGAGCCAAGCCTTGGCCACCGAGGCGTCTGCGCAAGCGAGGGTTCAGTCGGCGCGGGCGATGGTGCAACTGCAGCAACTGCGCGTGGCGCAAACCGTGGTCAAAGCGCCCGATGCGGGCGTTATTTCAGCGCGGCAAGCCACGGTGGGCAGCGTGGTGGCGGCGGGCACAGAATTGTTTCGCTTGATTCGGCAAGGCCGACTCGAGTGGCGCGCTGAGGTGACGGCGGCTGACATTGGCCGGGTTCAAGTCGGTGCGACTGTGCAGGTCACAGCAGCCAGTGGCCAGGTGTTGCGCGGCAAGGTCCGCATGGTGGCCCCTTCGGTTGACGCGCAAACCCGCAACGCCTTGGTCTATGTGGACCTGCCCGCGGTCACGGGCACTGCCCGTGCGGGCATGTACGCACAAGGTGAGATCATGCTCGGCCAGAGCCAAGCCATGACAGTTCCCCAAACGGCGGTGGTGGTGCGCGATGGTTTCAGCTACGTCTACACCGTGGGAGCAGACCAAAAAGTCAGCCAGATCAAGGTGCGTACCGGGCGGTTAAACGCCGACCGTCTGGAGGTGCAAAGCGGTTTGTCGCCCGATGCGCGGGTGGTGTTCAGTGGTGGGGCGTTCTTGAACCATGGCGACACGGTGCGCGTGGTGCCGGCCGATCCAACGCCAGCCTCCGCCGCCAAGTAAAGCCCGTCATGCTCAACGTCTCTTCTTGGTCGATCCGCAACCCTATCCCTGCGGTCATGTTGTTTGTGCTGCTGACGGTGGCGGGCTTCATTGCGTTTGGTTCGATGAAAGTGCAAAACTTTCCGGATCTGGATTTGCCGACCATCAGCGTCACCGCCAGCTTGCCTGGCGCTGCGCCTGCGCAGTTAGAAACCGATGTGGCCCGCAAGCTTGAAAACGCGCTGGCCCCCTTGCAGGGCTTGAAGCACATCACCACCAAAGTGCAAGACGGCACGGTCTCCATCACCGCCGAGTTTCGCTTAGAGAAGCCAGTGCAAGAAGCGGTGGACGATGTGCGCTCGGCGATTCAAGGCGTGCGCGCCGATTTACCCGGCGACCTGCGCGACCCGATTGTGCAAAAAATCAATTTGGCGGGCACACCGGTGCTGGCCTACACGGTGCGCTCCAGCCGCATGGACGACGAAGCTCTGTCTTGGTTAGTGGACAACGAGATCACCCGCAAACTTCTGTCCTTGCGCGGCGTGGGCGCGGTCAATCGCGTTGGCGGCGTGACGCGGGAGGTGCGCATTGCGCTCGATGTGAACCGCTTGCAAGCCCTGGGCATCACTGCGTATGAGGTGTCTCGCCAACTTAAACAAGTGCAGCAAGAAGGCTCGGGCGGCCGCATGGACTTAGGCGCCGGCGAGCAGCCCGTGCGCATGCTGGCCACCGTCAAGACCGCACAAGAGGTCGGGCAGATCGAGCTGGCCACGTCACGCGGCGGACGCGTGCGGCTCGACCAAGTGGCCACCGTCAGCGATACCTTGGCTGAGTTGCGCTCGGCTGCGAGTTTGAACGGCAAGCCCGTGGTCGGCTTTGAAGTGGTCCGCAGCCGCGGCGAAAGTGAAGTGGCCGTAGGCCGTTTGGTGCGCCAAGCCTTGGCCGATTTCCAGCTGAAAAATCCCGATATCGAGCTCACTGAAGCCTTTGACTTTGTGACCCCGGTGGAGGAAGAGTACACCGGCTCTTTGCATCTGCTGTATGAAGGCGCGATTTTGGCGGTGTTGGTGGTGTGGCTGTTCTTGCGGGACTTTCGTGCCACGTTTGTCTCGGCGGTGGCGTTGCCGTTGTCCGTGATTCCAGCGTTCATTGGCATGGCTTTTCTGGGCTTTTCGATCAACGTGGTCACGCTGCTGGCGCTGTCGCTGGTGATTGGTATTTTGGTCGACGACGCGATTGTGGAGGTCGAGAACATCGTGCGCCATTTGCGCATGGGCAAGACCCCTTACCAAGCCGCCATGGAGGCAGCCGACGAGATCGGCTTGGCCGTCATCGCCACCACCTTCACGTTGATCGCGGTGTTTTTGCCCACCGCTTTCATGTCTGGCATTCCGGGCAAGTTCTTCAAACAGTTTGGCTGGACAACATCACTCGCGGTGTTTGCCTCCTTGGTGGTGGCGCGGGTGCTCACCCCCATGATGGCGGCCTACATCATGAAGCCCATCACCAGCGCAGCGCACGAACCGCGCTGGCTGACCCGCTACATGGGCTGGGTGGCTTGGTGCACACGGCACCGCTTGGTGACCATCGTGCTGGCGCTGCTTTTTTTCGTCGGCTCCATCATGCTGGTGCCGCTCTTGCCCAAGGGCTTTATCCCGCCTGACGACAATTCGCAAACGCAGGTCTACGTCGAGCTGCCCCCGGGCTCCACCCTTCAGCAGACACAAGCCAGCGCGGAAAAAGCACGCTTACTGCTGATGCAACTGGCCGATATCAAAAGCATTTACACCACCATCGGCGGCGGCAGTGCGGGTACGGATCCATTCACGGGTGGCGGTGCCGCAGAGGTCCGTAAAGCGACGCTGACGATTCAGCTCAGCGAGCGCGGCACCCGACCGCGCAAGCAAGTGATTGAGGACCACATTCGCACCGCGCTGCAGCCATTGCCGGGTGTGCGCACCAAGGTCGGACTCGGCGGTTCGGGCGAGAAATATGTGTTGGTACTCACCGGCGAAGACGCTGTGGCTTTGCAAAGCACCGCCATGGCGGTAGAAAAAGACCTGCGCACCATCGAAGGCTTGGGCTCCATCGCCTCAACCGCCAGCATGGTGCGCCCCGAAATCGCGGTGCGCCCTGACTTTGCCAAAGCCGCTGATCTGGGTGTGACCAGCGCCGCCATCAGCGACACCTTGCGTGTGGCAACTTTGGGCGACTACGACGCGGCCTTGCCAAAATTGAACTTGTCACAGCGCCAAGTGCCGATCGTCGTCAAGCTCAATGCCGATGCACGCAAAGATTTGTCGGTGCTTGAGCGCTTGATGGTGCCCGGCAGCCGCGGTCCGGTCATGCTCTCCCAAGTGGCCAGCATTGAGGTGGCCGGAGGCCCGGCGGTGATCGACCGTTATGACCGCCAGCGCAACGTCAATTTCGAGATTGAGCTGTCAGGCATGCCCCTTGGCAACGTGACGCAAGCGGTGCAAAAACTGCCATCGTTGCAGAGCATGCCGCCGGGCGTGAAGATCGTTGAAGTCGGCGACGCCGAAGTCATGGGCGAACTCTTTGCCAGCTTTGGCTTGGCCATGATGATTGGCGTGCTGTGCATTTACATTGTGCTGGTGCTGTTGTTCAAAGGCTTTTTGCATCCGGTGACGATTTTGGCGGCGCTGCCTTTGTCGCTTGGTGGCGCTTTTGTGGGTTTGCTGCTGGCGCAAAAAAGTTTCTCTATGCCGTCGCTGATTGGCTTGATCATGCTCATGGGCATTGCCACCAAAAACTCCATCTTGCTGGTGGAGTACGCCATTGAAGCGCGGCGCGGTCACCCGGCGACAGAAGGTCAGCCCGCCGTGCCCGGCATGAACCGTTGGGACGCCTTGATGGACGCTTGCCACAAACGGGCCCGACCGATTGTGATGACCACCATCGCTATGGGTGCCGGCATGATGCCGATTGCGCTGGGCTGGGGCAGTGCGGACACCAGCTTTCGCTCACCCATGGCGATTGCCGTGATTGGCGGCTTGATCACCAGTACCGTGCTCAGCCTGTTGGTGATTCCGGTGGTCTTCACCTACTTGGATGATTTAGGCCTCTGGGCTGGACGCCAGTACCGTCGTTGGAATCATTGACCCAAAGAAGGCGCCGTGCTGCTTCGGCTTTAAGTGCCCGACATTATCTTGGGCCTTTTTAAATCCAACTTTCCAGGATTGACCGTGACCCCATCCCCCACCAACACATGGCGACAAATTCCAAAGGGTGTGTGGGCACTGGGCTTTGTCAGCCTGTTGATGGATATTTCATCTGAGATGGTGCACAGCCTGCTGCCCATGTTCATGGTCACCACGCTCGGTGCGAGCGCATTCACCGTGGGTTTGATTGAGGGCGCTGCCGAGTCAACGGCCTTGATGGTGAAGGTTTTCTCCGGTGCCTTGAGCGACTATTTGGGCAAGCGCAAAGGGCTGGCCGTCTTTGGTTATGCCTTGGGCGCGCTGACCAAGCCGCTGTTTGCGGTGGGGTCTTCGGTGGGCATGGTGGTCACGGCCAGGCTGGTGGACCGCATTGGCAAGGGCATACGGGGTGCGCCGCGAGACGCCTTGGTGGCCGACATCGCGCCGCCTGAGATGCGGGGCGCGGCCTTTGGGCTGCGGCAATCACTCGACACGGTCGGCGCGTTTTTAGGCCCCTTGATCGCTGTCGGCTTGATGCTCTTGTGGGCCAACGACTTCCGGGCGGTTTTCTGGGTTGCGGTTATTCCGGGCTTGATGGCGGTGGCGCTCCTCCTCGTGGGTGTGAAAGAACCCGCGCGGCATGTGGACGCCAAAAGA
>CANCCE010000150.1 GCA_947374505.1 Comamonadaceae bacterium
CCGGACCGTGTGGACATGTTCAAGACGGCCGAAGATGTTCGCAACGAGTTCTGCGTGCAAATCAAAGGCCTCGTGCGCGCTCGTCCGGACGGCACGGTCAACGACAGCCTGAAAAGTGGCAAGATTGAAATTCTGTGCCATGAGCTGACAGTGCTGAATGCCAGCGTCACACCACCGTTCCAGTTGGATGACGACAACCTGTCGGAAACCACGCGTTTGACGCACCGGGTACTGGACCTGCGCCGCCCTTACATGCAGAACAACCTGATGCTGCGTTACCGCGTGGCGATGGAGACGCGCAAGTTCCTCGATGCCAATGGTTTCATCGACATTGAAACGCCGATGCTGACGAAAAGTACACCCGAAGGCGCGCGCGATTACTTGGTGCCGAGCCGCGTCAATGAAGGTCATTTTTTCGCCTTGCCGCAAAGCCCTCAGTTGTTCAAACAGCTGCTGATGGTGGCCGGTTTTGACCGTTACTATCAAATCACCAAATGCTTCCGCGATGAAGACTTGCGCGCTGACCGTCAGCCTGAATTCACGCAGATCGATATTGAAACCTCGTTCATGGGCGAGCAAGATATTCGCGACATGTTCCAAGGCATGATCAGCAACATTTTCAAGACTGTGCTGGCCACTGATTTGGGAGAGTTTCCTGTCATGGCCTACGCCGATGCCATGCACCGCTTCGGCTCTGACAAGCCCGACTTGCGCATCAGCCTTGAGTTCACCGAACTCACCGACGTCATGGCTGACGTTGATTTCAAAGTGTTCAGTACACCGGCCACCACGCCGGGCGGCCGTGTCGTTGCGCTGCGCGTGCCGGGCGGTTCCGAGATGAGCCGCAGTGAGATCGACGGATACACCGAATTCGTCAAAATCTACGGTGCCAAGGGCTTGGCCTGGGTCAAAGTCAATGACGTCAGCAAGGGCCGCGAGGGTTTGCAAAGCCCGATCGTGAAGAATCTGCATGACGCCGCACTGACCGAAATTTTGAAGCGTTGCGGCGCACAAAACGGCGACATTATTTTCTTCGGCGCCGACAAGGCCAAGGTGGTCAACGACAGCATCGGCGCCTTGCGTCTTAAAGTGGGCCTGAGCCCCTTAGGTAAAAAAGTCGGCGTCTTCACAGCTGGCTGGAAGCCGCTTTGGGTGGTTGACTTTCCGATGTTTGAGCATGACGAAGCCAACAACCGCTGGAGCGCGGTGCACCATCCGTTCACGGCACCCAAAGACGGCCATGAAGACTGGATGGACACGGACCCAGGTCGCTGCATCGCCAAAGCCTACGACATGGTGCTCAACGGCTGGGAACTCGGTGGTGGCTCTGTGCGGATTCACCGTGCAGACGTGCAAAGCAAGGTCTTCGATGCTTTGAAAATCGGTCCGGAAGAAGCCCAAGAAAAGTTTGGCTTCTTGCTAGACGCGCTGCAATACGGCGCGCCACCGCACGGTGGTTTGGCTTTCGGCTTAGACCGTATTGTCACCATGATGACCGGCGCAGAGTCAATCCGCGACGTGATCGCCTTCCCGAAAACCCAACGCGCACAGTGCTTGCTCACGCACGCGCCCAGCGCGGTGGACGAAAAGCAATTGCGCGAGCTGCACATCCGCTTGCGCAATCCGCTGCCAGCCTGACGCCGGCTCTGTAAGCACATGCGCGGATGCCTCAATCAGAGCATCTGACGAGCGGTTGAATGATGACGTTCAAGCTGCCGCTCTCGGTGCTGGTCGTTGTTCACACGCCAGCCTTAGAAGTGCTGCTCATCCGGCGTGCCGATCACACTGAATTTTGGCAAAGTGTGACCGGCTCGGTGGATGCGACTGACGCTGATCTGCGCCACACTGCCGCTCGTGAAGTGCAGGAAGAAACGGGTCTTGCGGTCCAGCCCGCTGATCTGGTGGACTGGTGTCTTTCCAATGTGTATGAGATTTATCCGGCCTGGAGCCACCGTTATGCGCCGGGCGTGACGCGCAACACCGAGCACGTGTTCAGTCTGTGCGTGCCGCAAGCAGTTCCTGTACTTTTGAGTTCGCGTGAGCACACGGCTTGGCAGTGGCTGGATTGGCGCGCTGCAGCTGACCGCTGCTATTCACCATCCAATGCCGAGGCCATCTTGATGCTGCCCAAGCTCAGCCAATCCCATATTTAAAGTTTGTCAATCTGGCTTGGCTCAGGCCGATTTTTGTGTCACCCTTGATGCATGTCTGAAGTTGCTGTATCCCCGCCCGCACCGCCGCTGCTGTTGCAAGGTGGTGCAGCTTTCTTTCCAGCGCTGATTGCTGCGATGGATGGCGCGGCTTATTGGGTGCAGTTGGAAACCTATATTTTCGATTTCCACGGGGCGGGTGCCGATGTCGCAGAGTCTTTGGCTCGTGCAGCGCAGCGCGGGGTGACAGTGCAGGTGATGGTCGACGGTATTGGCACTGAACCGCTGCAGGCCGCTTGGGCGCAAAAGCTCACTACTGCGGGTGTGCATTGGCAAGTCTATTCACCCCTGACGGGTAGCTGGCCCAACCTGGGGTTGGTCCGGCCAGACCGCTGGCGACGGCTGCACCGCAAGCTCTGCGTGGTCGATCAGCAATTGGTTTTTTGCGGTGGTGTCAATGTGTTGGATGATTTTTATGATCCAAGGTACGGCACGCTTGCCGCGCCCCGGTTTGACTTCACCGTGGCGCTCCATGGGCCCGTGGCCGAGGCAGCCTCCGAGGCGATGGCATTGCTGTGGTGGCGTGTGCAGGCGGGCTACAGCGCCCGACGGCATCATTTGGCAGCTGCCTGGGAGGCGTTCAAAGCCGCAGGCTACGGCGGCCGGATCAGTGCCGCCCACCTAGCGCGACGGCGTGCTTTGGCCTTGTCGGGCCTGCCCGCAGGGGCCAGAACTTCGCAAAGCCAACCGACGGCCCGTGCCGCATTGCTGGTTCGCGACAACTTATTGAATCGCAACATCATTGAGCGTGCTTATCGCAAGGCGATTGGCCATGCACGCCAAGACATCTTGATCGCCAATGCGTATTTTGTGCCGGGTGGGCGCCTGCGTCGTGCGCTCATCAAGGCGGCACGAAGGGGTGTCAAAGTCACCTTGCTGCTCCAGGGCAAGTATGAGCATTTCATGCAGTACCACGCAGCCCGACCCGTCTATGGCGCACTGCTCAACGCCGGCGTTGATATCCATGAATACGAAGCCAGCTTTTTGCATGCCAAGGTGGCTGTGATTGACGGCCATTGGGCCACTGTCGGTTCTTCCAACCTCGACCCGCTGAGCCTGCTGTTGGCACGCGAAGCCAATGTGGTGTTGGATGACCTTGCCTTTGCCGACGACTTGCGAGCACAATTACTGACCGCCATCGCGGGCCATGGCCGACGTGTCGATGTCGCCGAATACAACCAACGCCCGTGGCGTCAACGCGTGCTGGACCTCGCTGCGTATGCGCTGATGCGGCTGGCTTTGTTGCTGGCGGGTCAGCGGTATTGAATTTATGGATTTCTTTTGCTATTAAAAATATAGCCTTGAGATCAATGAATTAATGACTTCTGAGATGGCATGCCTGCATGTCAATAGCCAAGCCAAGTTTTTTGAGGACTGTTACCATTCTGCATGCTTATGAAATCTACTACGCCCACAGCGCCTGGATCGGCGCCCGCCGCCGAGGATGAAGGCACCCCGATGTCGGTCAAAATTAGGGAGCGGATCGCCCGTGCCCGGAAACGCTTCAACGCCAATGACAACATCGCCGATTTCATCGAGCCTGGTGACTTGGAAAAATTGCTGGATGAAGTCGAGGGCAAGATGCAGGGCGTGCTCGATAGCTTGGTCATCGACACCGAGAACGACCACAACACCCACAACACCGCCCGGCGCGTTGCCAAGATGTACCTTAACGAGGTGTTTAAAGGCCGCTACCTGCACGCGCCGACCATCACGGAATTTCCAAACGCAGAGCACTTGAATGAGCTCATGATTGTTGGACCCATCACCGTGCGCAGCGCTTGTTCGCATCATTTCTGCCCGGTCATTGGGCAGGTCTGGATCGGCGTCTTGCCGAATGAACACACCAACGTGATCGGACTGTCAAAGTACGCGCGCCTGGCTGAGTGGGTCATGGGTCGCCCGCAGATTCAGGAGGAAGCGGTGGTGCAGCTGGCTGACCTGATTCAGGAAAAAACCCAGCCTGACGGTCTCGCTATCGTGATGGAGGCCTCCCACTACTGCATGGGTTGGCGCGGTGTCAAAGACCTTGACAGCAAGATGATCAATTCCGTGATGCGCGGCGTCTTTTTGAAAGACCCCAACCTGCGGCGTGAGTTCCTGTCACTCATTCCGAAGAAGACCAACGGCTGAACAGCCAGACCGATTTTTTGCTGTAGTGCGCATCAAACACCCAAAGGATTTTCATCATGTTGGTACGCCTTCTTTACGCCAGCCGCGCGGCGGATCCCCAAAACGCCGAAGCCACCGATGGCATTCTGGCCAAGTCTCGCAGCCACAACTCGTCTTACGGCATCACTGGGATTCTTTGCTACGGTGGCGGCATCTTTTTGCAAGCCTTGGAGGGTGGGCGGATGGCCGTCAACGAACTCTATAAACACATACTGAACGACCCGCGTCACAAAGACGTGGTGTTGTTGAGTTACGAAGAAATCAGCGAACGCAGATTCAGCGGCTGGACCATGGGGCAGGTGAATACAGCCAAGCTCAACTCGTCTATCTTGCTCAAATACTCCGAGCGACCAGAGCTCGACCCTTACAGCATGTCAGGCGCCGTTTCCATGGCTCTGTTGCAGGAGCTGATGGCAACGGCCTCTATCGTCGGTCGTTCCTGACCTTTTGGCGATGCTTCTCGCCGGCTGTGATTTTTCCAGCAGTCCCAGCCGCCGTAAACCCATCGTTTTTGCCTCGGGTCATCTGCAGCGCGATCGCGTTCAACTGGCTCAGCTCGAAAGGGTTGAATCGTTAGAAGACTTTTCGCGTTGGCTGACTGAAGACAGAGCCTGGCTCTGTGCTTTTGATTTGCCCTTTGGTTTGCCGCGTGAACTGGTGAACACGCTCGGCTGGCCTGAGCAATGGGCAGACTGCATGCGGCACTACGCCAGCCTCTCGCGCCCCGAGATTCGCAGTGCCTTCGCGGCCTTTTGCAATGCACGCCCTGCGGGAAAAAAGTTTGCTCACCGCCTCACCGACATACCCGCGGGTTCCAGCAGCTCGATGAAATGGGTCAATCCGCCCGTCGCTTACATGTTGCATGCGGGTGTTCCACGCTTGATGGCCGCCGGCGTGCAGCTTCCCGGGCTGGGCGCATCGGCTATTGAAATAGCCGCATCGCCGCGTATTGCAGTGGAAGGCTATCCAGGCTTGTTAGCGCGTGAGTTACTGCAGCAAGCAGGCGAGTCGGCAGGTCTGAATTCTAAAAGCCGAAGTTACAAGAACGATGCGAAGGCTCTGCAAACGCCGGAACGTTTGATCGCCCGAAAGGACATGCTCACCGCGCTTGAAAATGGCCAAACGCGGTTGGGTCTGCGCCTGAAACTCACCCACGCCCAGCGTGATAGGTTAGTCGACGACGCCACGGGCGATTCGTTGGATGCCGTGCTGTGCCTGATGCAGGCCGCTTGGGCGCATCGACAGCACATGGATGGTGAGCCTCGCTACGGTTTGCCGGCGAAGGTCGACCCGCTTGAAGGCTGGATCATCACGGCCTGATCCAGGCGCGATCAACAATGAGCACGATGACATGGCGGCGATGGGCGGGGTTAGCGCTGTTGATCCTGTCGCTGTCAGCACAATCCCAAACGGAAACTGCGTCAACGTTGTGGTCTGGGGTGGTCATTTATGTGGTGGATGGCGATACTGTTCACGTGCGCCCAGTGGCTGGCGGTGTCCTTCACAAGATCCGGATTCTCGGCATGGATGCGCCTGAAATATGCCAAGCCGGCGGTGTGGCGTCGCGGCAAGCTTTGCAAGAACGAGTGCTCAAGCGTTTCGTGACGGTTCGAATGCAGGGCATTGATGTCTATGGCCGTGACCTCGCGACGATTTATTTGAGCCGTGAAGACGTGGGTAAATGGATGGTACGGCGCGGTCACGCATGGTCCTATCGGTACCAGCAGGATTCTGGGCCATATGGTCAAGAAGAAGAGCATGCCAGGTTGCTTGGCCGCGGGCTCTTTGCAGAGATGTCTCCGGAGTCTCCGCATGATTTCAGACGCCGCTACGGCCGCTGTCCGTACCAACGTTGATTTGTCAGCACAGTGGAGCACCGTGATGCCGTTTCGCACACCGCGTGGGTCTGTTGTTAATAACTTCTGGAGCGAAAAGCAAAAGTCGTTTTTTAATCTGGCTTATGTCCGCTTGGTCGCTCAGGTGCGGATGACAACAATGACGCGACCAAACTCGACATTTGCGTTGACCGCATAGCCGTGATTAGCACGCCAGTGATTGAAATAAGTCGCCATGGTTTGGCGATCACCACGACAGCGCCAACGGCTGCCGCAACGCCGACCAGCTTCAATGGATTCTCACGCGCATATTTTTCAAGCATGGGATGACACACATCCACGGCCAAATGCGCAGGATGCGATCGCCACCAAGCTGATGAGGCGCGCCGGACTGTCCGCCAGAGCCCATTTAAACCAGATGAGTGTCGGTGTGCAGAGCGATTCAAATGGGGCTCGCCTTCAAACGTGTCATCTTCACTGTCAGACGTGCGTGATGAAGAACTGTCTGGCTTGTCGTCGTTGCTAGGTTCCTGATGGTCTCGATTCATGCTCTGCACGATCGCACGCCGGCTGATTGCTAAACGCTGCTGTGGCGTCAGATTCATTCTGCGGCCTCGCGCAGGGCGCGTA
>CANCCE010000151.1 GCA_947374505.1 Comamonadaceae bacterium
GCCGCTTCATGTACATCGCCGACAGCGGTCACGCGCCTTATGGTGAGCGCAGCGACGCGTATGTGATGGCCCGATCGCGGGCCATCATGGCAGAGCTGCTGAGCCGTCAGGTGCAGGCGCTGGTGATCGCCTGCAACACAGCCACGGCGGTGGCCATTGAGCAGCTCCGCGCTGACTACCCAGACCTGCCGATCATTGGTGTCGAACCCGCGTTGAAGCCCGCGCTGGCACTCAGCCAGACCCGGCGCATTGGTGTCATGGCCACCCGCAGCACGCTGGCCAGCGCCAAGTTCCAAACACTGCTGGCATCGCTGGCCGATCAAGCCGAGTTTGTCGTGCAGGCCTGCGATGGCTTGGCCGATGCGATCGAGCGCAGCGCAGGCAACAACGACACTTCAGACATCCAAGCGCTTTGCGCCAAATACACGCAAGCCATGGGCTCATTCGGAAAACACAGCAGGCAGATCGACACGCTGGTGCTGGGTTGCACGCACTACCCTTTTGCCACAGAGCAACTGCACGCATTGCTGGGGCTCCAGGTTCAGCTTGTCAGCAACGGGCCGGCGGTGGCGCGGCAGGCGCGGATCAGACTGTTTGAAAATACTTTGCCGAGAATCACGCAAGCTGAGCCGACTGAAACCACAGCCCGACTGATATTTCTCAGCACTGGCGATCCACAGATCTTGCAGGCAGCCGCCCAACGCTGGCTGCCACGGATACCGACAGAACCGGTCTTTTTCGCCAGCACGCTGAACGTGTAGGCGCGCACGCTAGCGCGGTGTGAGGCAAGCTCGTCAACACGGCCTGATGGCTGAGCCAACCGTGTGCATCCGTCTTAGGACGAAAGATGCGTGTTCAAATGTTTTAAAGGCCACACTCAACGGGCCCGGCAAGCAACCGGTTCAGCTTGGTATTCCTCGGCACTGCGCAGCAGCGACCGCGATCTGAAGCAAGTCCACCCATGTTTCAGGAAAACCAAATCATGTCTCATCCCCATTCATCTACTGCCCCCAAGCACCACCAGCAAACCGATTTTTCGGATTGGTTCGCCTGGCGCACCACCCGTTTTTTACGTCTGCTGGCCGATACCTTCTTTGTCGGCCGCTACGGCCATCGTGCCGTGGTTCTGGAGACCGTGGCCGCTGTGCCGGGCATGGTCGGTGGTGCCTTGCAGCATCTGCGCTCGCTGCGCAGCATGGAGGACGATGGCGGTTGGATCCAGCAACTGCTCGACGAAGCTGAAAACGAACGCATGCACCTGATGACCTTCATCCACATCGCCCAGCCAACCCGGCTGGAACGCTGGATGATCATCATGACCCAAGGCATTTTCTACAACCTGTTTTTCATGCTCTATCTGGTGTCGGCGCGCACCGCGCACCGACTGGTCGGCTACTTCGAAGAAGAAGCGGTCTTCAGCTACACCGAATACCTTGAAGGTATTGACCGCGGTGACTATGACAATGTGCCAGCACCCAAAATTGCCATCGACTACTGGAAGCTGTCGCCTGATGCGCGTCTGCGCGATGTGATCCTGGTGATCCGTGATGACGAGGCCGGTCACCGCGATGTCAACCATGACTTTGCGAATCAGCTGAGCGCCTGACCGAACAGACGCTCATAGAAAAAGCCTCCCTGCCAACGCTTGATAGCTTGGCAGGGAGGCTTTTTTATGCGTAGAGATTCAAGGCGTTTTTGGCGCAGCAGTCAGCGCAGCTTCTTTCCAGCCACCGCCCAGCGTCTTGTACAAAGTCACCTGATTTTGCAACTGCAGCAAGCGCGTTTGCACAACCGCTTGCTGCGCCGCAAACAACGCGCGCTGCGCATCCAGCAACTCAAGCTGATTGGCAATGCCGTTTTGATAGCGCAAGTCCGACAGCTTGAAGCGCGCCGCTTCTGCCGTACTTTGCGCTTGCTGGGCTGTCAACTGCACACCCAAAGTGGCACGACCGGCCAACGCATCGGCGACCTCCCGGAATGCCGTCTGAATAGCTTTTTCGTACTGCGCCACAGCGATGTCGCGTGTTGCTTTGCTGACGTCCAGACCGGCCTGATTGCGGCCGGCATCGAACAAGGGCAAAAACAGCTGCGGCGCCAGCGTCCAACCGTAGGTGCCGCTGTTGAACAAATTAGACAAGTTATTGCTGGCGCTGCCTGCCGACGCAGTCAGTGAAATCTTCGGAAAAAATGCGGCACGGGCTGCACCAATATTCGCATTCGCCGCCAGCAACTGCTGCTCAGCCTGCCGGATATCCGGCCGCAACGTGAGCAAATCTGAAGGCAAACCCGCCGGCACATCGGCCATCACGGGCCTGTCTGCCAAGCCTTGTCCGGCCGGCAGAACGACCGCCAGATCAGCCGTTAAGGGCTGGCCCAACAACAAGCTCAATGCGTTCTCGTCGAGCGCACGCTGCCGTTGCAGCTGCGCCAAGCTGACGCGGGCAGCTTCCACCAAAGACTGCGACTGACGCAGTTCTAGCTCGGAGCTAACGCCATTGTCAAAGCGCAGCTGGCTGAGCGTGAGGGACACCTCACGGCTGTCCAGTGTCTGTTGCGTGATGGCCAAGGACTCCTGGTCTGCCAGTAAGCTCAAGTAAGCATTGGCGACCGAAGCAATCAGCGTGATTTGAGTTGTTTTGCGGCCTTCTTCGGTCGCCAAGTACTGCGACAACGCTGCATCTTTGAGACTGGCAACCCGGCCAAAGAAGTCGAGCTCATACGAGGTCATCGCCAAGCCGGCGGTGTACGCACTGGTGATAGTGCCATTGCCAGTGGTGCTGGGCATACGCGAACCCGTGGCGGCTGCGCCAACGCTCGGAAACTGATCGGCACGGCGGATCTGAAACTGAGCCCGAGCCTGCTCAATGTTCAGCACCGCGATGCGCAGATCGCGGTTGTTGGTGAGCGACGCTTCAATCAATTTTCGCAACTGTGGGTCGCTGAAAAAAGATTGCCATTCGAGCGCCGAAGCCGCTGTTCCGGCCGGTGCGGTGCCTGTACCGAATGTCGTCAACCCCAGGGCTGGCCAGTCCCCGGCAACAGGTGCCGCCGGGCGCTCGTATTTCGGCGCAAAAGAGCAGCCGGCCAATACCATCGCGGCGGCCAACACCATCAGCCGTTGAGTCAACATCGGGGTCATACCTGATCTCCTGCGGAAGCACCGGCCGGTAAGTCGTTTGGCATTTCGTGGGCATCCATGCGGCGTTGCCGCTCACTCCCTTTGAAATATCCGCGCACGATGACGAAGAACACCGGCACAAAAAACACGGCCAAAAACGTGCCGGACAAGATACCGCCCAGCACACCTGTACCGATCGCCCGTTGACTGGCTGAGCCCGCACCACCGGCCAGAGCCAGTGGCAACACACCCAGACCAAAAGCCATCGAGGTCATGATGATGGGCCTGAAGCGCAACCGGACAGCCTCCAAAGCAGACTCCACCACGCTCTTGCCTTGTGCCTGCAGGTCCTTGGCAAACTCAATGATCAAGATGGCATTTTTAGCCGACAGACCGATGATGGTGATGAGCCCGACCTGGAAGTAAACGTCATTGGCATAGCCGCGCAGCAGCGTGGATAGCAACACACCCAGCACGCCCAGTGGCACGACCAGAATGACGGCCAGGGGAATCGACCAGCTTTCATACAAAGCTGCCAAGCACAGGAAAACCGCCAGAATCGCGAAGCCATAAAGAATCATCGCTTGGGCGCCAGCCAGTTTCTCTTCGCGGGACTGACCCGTCCATTCATAGGCGAAGCCCTGCGGCAACTGCTTGGCCAAGTTCTCCATTTCGGCCAGCGCCGCGCCGGTGCTGTAGCCGGCCGCCGGTGCACCGGAAATCTTCATCGCTGGGTAGCCGTTGTAACGCACAGTCTGTTCCTCACCCTTGACCCAGCGCGTGCTGGCAAAGGCAGAGAAAGGCACTTGCTTGCCTTGCGCATTGGTGGCATGCAGCTGCATCAGGTCGCCCGGCTGCATACGCGTTGGCGCATCGGCCTGGACGATCACGCGCTGCAAGCGGCCGCGATTGGTGAAGTCGTTGATATAGCTCGAACCCAAGGCCGTCGTCAGCGTGGCATTGATGGCGTCGAAAGGCACACCGATGGCATTGGCTTTGTCACGGTCAATGTCGATTTGCAGCTGCGGTGCATCTTCCAGACCTTCAGGGCGTACCTGGGTCAAGATCTTGCTCTGACTGGCCAGCCCGAGCAACTTGTTGCGTGCGCCTATCAATGCTTCACGGCCAGAACCACCACGGTCTTGCAGCCGGAAAGTGAAGCCCGATGCATTCCCCAATTCAGGAATCGGTGGCGGACTGAGGGCAAAGATGAACGCATCGCGAACTCCGGACAGCGCACCCGTGGCCCGGCCCACCAAGGCCTCTACGGACTGATTCTCACCACCCCGCAGACTCCAGTCTTTCAGCGTCACAAAAGCCAATCCAGCGTTTTGGCCACGGCCCCCGAAGCTGAAGCCCAAAATCCCGACGATGCTTTCGACTTCAGGCTGCTTCAGCATGTAGCTTTCAACCTGTTCAACAACTGCTTGCGTACGTTCTTGTGTCGCGCCCGCTGGCAACTGAATATTCACCAGCATCGTGCCCTGGTCTTCAGCCGGCAGAAAAGACGTCGGCAAGCGTGTGTAGACCAACACGACAACCCCGATGATGGCGGCATAAATCACCAGGTAGCGGGCTGCACGCAGCAAAATGCGTGCGATCGCGCCTTCGTATGCTTTGGTGGTACGCGCAAAGCCACGGTTGAACCAGCCAAAGAAACCCTTTTTCTCGACATGGTGTCCGGCTTCTACCGGTTTCAACAAGGTGGCGCAAAGTGCCGGTGTCAGGGACAGCGCCAAGAAGGCTGAAAAGCCAATCGACGCGACCATGACCGCAGAAAACTGGCGGTAGATATTACCGGTCGATCCCGCAAAAAAGGCCAGCGGCACAAACACTGAAATCAGCACCACCGTCACGCCAATGATGGCACCTGAAATCTGGCGCATGGCTTTGCGAGTCGCCTCGCGAGGCGGCAACCCTTCTTCGCTCATGATGCGTTCGACGTTCTCAACGACGACGATCGCATCATCAACGACGATGCCGATCACCAGCACCATGCCAAACATTGTCAACACATTGATCGAAAAACCCAGCGCCAGCAAGGTGCCAAAAGTTCCCAACAAAGCGATTGGCACGACCAGGGTCGGAATGACGGTGTAGCGCCAGTTTTGCAGAAACAGGAACATCACCAGGAACACCAGTGCCACAGCCTCTAGCAGCGTTTCAACCACCTGAGAGATTGAGATCCTGATAAAGCGTGAGCTGTCGTAAGGAATTTCCCACTTCACACCTTGCGGGAAAAATGGGGCTAACTCACCCATGCGCTTGCGCACAGCATCGGCCGTTGCCAAGGCATTGCCGGTAGGCGAGAGCTGAACGCCGATACCGGTAGAGGGTTTGCCGTTCAGTCGTGCCGATGTCGCATAGCTTTGCGCATCGAGTTCAATCCGGGCGACGTCCTTCAAACGAACGGTCGACCCGTCCGAGTTAGCGCGCAGCACAATATTGCCAAACTCCTTAGCCGACTTCAACTGGCCGTCAACGACCACCGTGGCGGCAATTTCCTGGCCCGCGATATTCGGCAGTGCACCAATAGACCCGGCCAGAACTTGGGCATTCTGCGCTCGAATAGACGCATTGACTTCGGTCATCGACAAATTCAAACCAACCAGCTTGGAGGGGTCGATCCAGATACGCATGGCTTGCTCTGTGCCAAACAACTGCGCCTGCCCCACGCCAGGGATACGTTGAATTTCCGGCAACACGGAGCGCGAGGCGTAGTCACCCAAAGTGACAGGCGTGATCGCTGGATCATCCGAGGACAAGATCGTGAAGAGCAAGAAATTGGAGCGTGATTTGTCAACCTTCACGCCCTGCTGCGTCACAGCGGCCGGCAAACGTGGCGTGGCAC
Organism: Comamonadaceae bacterium; assembly: GCA_947374505.1. Classification (GTDB taxonomy): domain Bacteria; phylum Pseudomonadota; class Gammaproteobacteria; order Burkholderiales; family Burkholderiaceae_C; genus Polaromonas. Next base: position 5,970 of record CANCCE010000151.1, read on the forward strand.
GCGACAAACGGTTTTGAACGTCGACCTGCGCCAAATCGGCATTGGTGCCGGTTTCAAAACTCAGGGTGATTTGACCCGTGCCGTCGGCCTGAGTCACTGACTCCATGTAAATCAGACCGGGCGATCCGTTCATTTCCTGTTCGATAACGCCGATCACGCTTTCTTCCAGCGTGCGCGCCGAGGCGCCGGGGTAAGTGGCGGAAATAACAATCGCCGGGGGTGCCACCGGCGGATACTGTGCGATCGGCAACTGCGTGATAGCCACGCCGCCCAACACGACGATGAAGATCGCGATGACCCACGCAAAAATAGGTCTGTCGATAAAGAACTTGGCCATTCACCGTGCTCCTTAGTTTTTAGCCGCGGAGGCGGAGGCGGACGCTGGTGTCGCGGCGGCAGAGGAGGCTTTTGCCGACGCTGGCGACGCAGCATCCGCCCGATCTGTCCATGGCACCGGCTTGACTGGGGCGGGGCCACGCAGTTTCTGGAAGCCATCGACCATCACCTGCTCACCGGCTTGCAGACCGTCCAAAATCACCCACCGATTGCCTTGGGATTCGCCCACCTTGATCTTGCGTGGTGCAACTTTGCCATCGCTGGCGACAACCATGACCGTGTCCCCTTGCGCCGAACGGGTCACCGCCTGTTGGGGCAATAGCATTGCATTGCTGGCCTGAGCCTGCTCCAACCGCACCCGCACGTACAAACCGGGCAACAACAAGCCCTTAGGGTTAGGAACTTCAGCCCGCAGCGTGATCTGGCCTGTGGCCTGATCGACTGACAAATCAGAAAACAACAACCGGCCCGCTTGGGCGTAAGCGCTGCCGTCTTCCAGCACCAGCCG
>CANCCE010000152.1 GCA_947374505.1 Comamonadaceae bacterium
GGGGCTATTCAGCACTTGGCCGGCATGAAAGACAGCAAGGTCATCGTGGCGATCAACAAGGACGCCGAGGCACCGATTTTCAGCGTCGCTGATTACGGCCTTGAAGCCGATCTGTTCCTTGCCGTGCCGGAACTGACGGCAGCGCTTTAACCATGCGCTATACCGCCCCCGTCAATGACATGTTGTTCAACATCCAGCATCTGGCTGCGATTGACGAATTGGCCAAGCTGCCGGCTTTTGCCGATGCGGGTTTTGAGACGGCGCAGGCGGTGCTCGAAGAGTCTGCCAAGTTCAGCGAAGGCGTGCTGGCACCGCTGAACTGGGAAGGCGACAAGCACCCGTCAAGTTGGCAGCAGGGTGTGGTCACGACCACGCCCGGTTTCAAGGAGGCCTTTCAACAGTATGTTGAAGGCGGCTGGCAAGGTTTGCAGCACCCGCTTGATTTTGGCGGCCAGGGCTTGCCGAAAACCATTGGTGCCGCCTGCGGTGAAATGCTCAATTCGGCCAACATGAGCTTTGCCTTGTGCCCGATGTTGACCGACGGTGCGATCGAAGCACTGTTGACCGCGGGCTCAGACGAGCTCAATGCCACCTACCTTGAAAAAATGGTCAGCGGTCAATGGACCGGCACCATGAACCTGACCGAGCCGCAAGCCGGCTCTGACTTGGCCGCCGTGCGCAGTCGAGCAGAGCCGCAGCCAGACGGCACGTACAAGGTGTTTGGCACCAAGATCTACATCACCTATGGTGAGCACGACATGGCCGAGAACATCGTCCATCTGGTGCTGGCCCGCGTCACCGGCGCACCCGAAGGTGTCAAGGGCATCAGCCTGTTGGTGGTGCCCAAGTTCATGGCCAATGCCGACGGCTCCTTGGGTGCGCGCAATGATGTGCATTGCGTCAGCATCGAACACAAGCTCGGCATCAAGGCCAGCCCGACAGCGGTGCTGCAGTATGGTGACCACGGCGGTGCTGTAGGCTATCTGGTGGGTCAAGAAAACCGCGGCCTTGAGTACATGTTCATCATGATGAACTCAGCCCGTTTTGCGGTTGGCGTGCAGGGCATTGCCATCGCTGAACGCGCTACCCAAAAGGCCGTGCAGTTTGCCAAAGACCGCGTTCAGAGCCGTCCCGTCGATGGTTCTTTGCCAGGCAGCGGACCGATCATTCACCACCCCGATGTCAAGCGCATGCTGATGACCATGCGTGCTTATACAGAGGGCTGCCGCGCCATGGCCACGGTGGCCGCCGCAGCTTATGACGCGTCGCATCACCACCCCGATGTCGACGTGAAAAAACAGAACTTGGCCTTTTACGAATTCATGGTGCCGCTGGTCAAGGGCTTCAGCACCGAGATGAGCCAGCACGTCACCTCGCTGGGCGTCCAGGTGCATGGTGGCATGGGTTACATCGAAGAAACCGGTGCGGCGCAGTACTTCCGCGATGCGCGAATTCTGACCATCTACGAAGGCACCACCGCGATTCAGGCGAATGATCTGGTGGGTCGAAAAACCGCCCGCGACGGCGGCCGGACAGCCAAGGCTATTGCGGCGCAAATCGAAATCACCGAGTCCGAATTGCACCAACAGGGAGGTGTCAACGCTCTGGCCGTGGCGAAGCGTTTGTACGCGGCACGACTGGCCTTGTTGGACGTTGTCAACTTTGTGGCCAGCCACACCAAGACATCGCCCAACGCGGTCTTTGCCGGTAGCGTGCCTTACCTCATGTTGGCGGGTAACGTCATGGCCGGCTGGCAAATGGCGCGCGCCTTGTTAGCGGCAGAGCAAGCTTTGGCGACGGGTGACGTGGGCATCTTCAGCGCTGACTTCATGCGCGCCAAGATCACCACTGCGCGTTTCTACGCTGACCACCTGCTGACCCAAGCCCCGGGTCTGCGCGACAGCATTGTGGACGGGGCTGACAGCGTCACGGCGCTGGCCCTCGACGCTTTTTAGCAGGCACCATGTCAAGACTGCCCGGTGCTTTGAGTCGTCTGCCGCTGCCGATCATCGGCTCGCCCATGTTCCTCATCAGCACCCCGAAGCTGGTGATCGCGCAATGCATCGCCGGGGTCGTCGGTGCCATGCCGGCACTGAATGCCAGGCCGTCTTCTCAGTTGGACGAATGGTTGGCTGAGATCACTGAATCGCTGGCTGCGCATGACCGAGCGCATGCTGACCGGCCGGCGGCCCCTTTCGCCATCAACCAGATCGTCCATAAGTCGAATGAGCGACTGGAGAGCGATATGGAAATGTGCGTGAAGTACCGTGTGCCGATCTACATCACATCGCTAGGTGCGCGCGAAGACATCAATGCTGCGGCGCACAGTTACGGTGGCGTGGTGCTGCACGACGTCATCAACAACAAGTTTGCGCACAAGGCGATTGAAAAAGGCGCTGACGGCTTGGTTGCCGTGGCCGCAGGTGCGGGGGGTCATGCCGGTGTTAAAAGTCCGTTCGCTTTGATGCAGGAAATCCGTCAATGGTTTGATGGTCCGGTGGCGCTTTCAGGCGCCATCGCCACCGGTTCGGCGGTGCTGGCTGCTCAAGCCATGGGCGCTGACTTTGCGTACATCGGCTCAGCCTTCATCGCCACCGAAGAAGCCCGCGCCGCAGACGACTACAAGCGGGCCATCGTCGACAGCAATTCAGACGACATCGTCTACAGCAACCTGTTCACCGGCGTGCACGGTAACTACTTAGCCGCGTCCATCCGCGCAGCCGGCATGGACCCAGACAACCTGCCTGAAAGCGATCCCAGCAAGATGGATTTCGGCAGTAGCCGGACAAAGGCATGGAAAGACATTTGGGGTTCCGGCCAAGGCATTGGTGCCGTCACCCAGGTCCAGAGCACGGCGGACTTTGTGGCGCAGCTGCAGCGGGAATACGCAGAGGCGCGAAGGCGACTGCTGGGATAAGCGGAGGGTGCCATGACGCGTCTTTGCCGGTGCATCTATATGAGAAGGAACGACAGATGAGTGAAATCCGTTACGAAATGCCGACGACCGCAGAGGCGGCCGTGGCATTGCTGGCAGTTGCCACTGGCCCGGCCAAAGTGCTGTCAGGGGGCACTGACCTGATCATCCAAATGCGCTCCGGGCAGCATGCGCCTGAACTGTTGGTCGATGTCAAAAATATCGCTGAAATGACCTCAATTTCTGCTGAGAACGGCGGCTATCTGATTGGTGCAGCGGTCTCTTGTATGCGGTTGACTGAAGATGCCGCATTTGCCAAAACCTGGCCCGGTGTGATTGATGCCGTCAACCTGGTTGGCTCGGTTCAGGTCCGCGGCCGCGCAACCATCGGCGGCAACGTTTGCAACGCATCGCCGGCAGCGGACAGTGTGCCGGCCATGATGGCTGCCGGCGCGATCGCCAACATCGTTGGGCCTGATGGCCGGCGCACAGTGCCGGTCGAGCAAATTGCGGCGGGACCCGGCAAAACATCACTGGCCAAAGGCGAGATGGTGACGTCCTTTGTCTTGCCCCAACGTTCGCCGCGATCGGGCGATGCTTACTTGCGCTTCACGCCACGCTCTGAGATGGACATCGCCGTGGTCGGCGTTGGCATCAACCTGACGCTCGATGAGAGTGGCGTCTGCACACATGCCCGGGTCAGTTTGGGAGCCGTCGCTGCACGCGCGCTGTTGGTGCCAGAAGCCGCTGCCGCGCTGATCGGAACAAAGGTCGATGCCGTGGCTCTTGAGCGACTGGCCGCTGCGGCCCGTGCCGCCGCTCAGCCGATTGACGACAAGCGTGGAACCAAAGCGTTCCGGATCAAGGTTTCAGGCGTGCTGGCCAAGCGCGCTGCCACAATTGCGCTCGCCAGAGCCATGGGGAAAGATTGACATGCCAAAGCACCATATCACCACCACGATCAACGGCGATGCGCGTGAGTTTCTGTGTGAAACCCAGCAGACGCTGTTGACAATTCTGCGTGACGAACTCGGCATGACCGGCACCAAAGAGGGCTGCGGCACCGGCGATTGTGGCGCCTGTAGCGTGACGCTGGACGGGCGCTTGGTGTGTTCTTGTCTGGTACTGGGCGTTGAAGCGCAGGGCAAGACCATTCAAACCATCGAGGGCATGGCCCAAGGCGAAAGCCTGCATGTCCTGCAACGAAAATTTCTGGAGCACGCGGCACTGCAATGCGGCATTTGTACGCCCGGCTTTTTGATCGCAGCCCGTTCGTTGCTTGAGCGTAACCCTGACCCCAGCGAAGAAGAAGTTCGCTTTTGGCTGGCAGGCAACTTGTGCCGCTGCACGGGTTACAACAAAATCATCGAAGCGGTGCTGGACGCTGCACGCGAGATGCGGAGTGCCACACCATGCTGATGAAAACAAAGCCCGCCGAAAAACTGGCAACCGTGATTGGCAGCAGCCCAGTCAGGCCGGATGGTGTACCGAAGGTCACCGGAACAGCCCGATACGGCGCAGACTATTCACTGCCCGGCATGCTCTGGGCCAGTATCTTGCGATCGCCACATGCCCATGCGACGATCCGCTCGATTGACTTGTCCAAGGCGCGTGCGCTGCCAGGGGTCAAATGCGTGATCATCGGCAGCGATCTGCCTGCGCAAAAGTTTGAATATCTTGGCCTGGAGCGTGTGGCGGTCAACTACTGGCACATGACGCGCAACGTTCTGGCGCGTGAAAAAGTGCTTTACGAAGGCCATGCGCTGGCCGCGGTTGCTGCCACCACCCAGGCTATCGCCGAGGCTGCAGTGCGGTTGATCGAGGTGGACTACGACGTGCTGCCGCATGTCATTGACGTCGATGACGCCATGAAGTCCGATGCCCCTTTGCTGTTTCCAGACATGATCACACGCGGCATTGAACCCCCGCCGGGTCAGTCCTCCAATATTTCTAAGCGACTTGAGTTCACGGTCGGAAATCTGGATCTAGGTTTTGCCTCGGCCGATGAAGTCGTCGAAATGAGCTTCAAAACCGCGCCCGTGCATCAGGGCTATATCGAGCCGCATGCGTGCCTTGCGCGTTTTGGTGCTGATGGTCAGGCTGAGCTTTGGTCATCGAGTCAAGGGCACTTTGTGGTACGTGCCCATACGGCCAAGCTACTCAACATGGCGATCGGTGATCTGCTGGTTCATCCAGCCGAAATCGGTGGTGGCTTTGGCGGGAAAACCGTCGTCTATGTCGAGCCGATTGCCTTGGCCCTGTCCAAAAAGACCGGCCATCCTGTCAAGATCATGATGAGCCGGGAAGATGTTTTCAAGGCCACTGGCCCGACCTCCGGCTCGTCCATGACCGTCAAGATAGGTGTCAAAAAAGACGGCACGATGGTGGCCGCAGACGGGCTGTTCAAATTCCAAGCGGGCGCTTTTCCGGGTTCACCGGTCATGAATGCTGCCATCTGCGCGTTTTCTCCGTATGCGATTGACAACGTGCGCTCGGTCGGCTTTGACGTTGTCAGCAACCGGCCCAAGGTAGCGGCGTACCGTGCACCCGGTTCCCCGATTTCTGCGTTTGCCGTCGAAAGTGTCCTCGACGTGCTGGCAACCAAGATCGGCATGGACCCGTTGCAACTCAGGCTCAAGAATGCGGTGAAGACCGGCTCGCCGACGATCCAGGGAGCCAAGCACACGCACGATGGTTTTGCTGAGACGATTCAAGTTCTGCTCGATCATCCCGGCTACCGTGCACCGCTTGGCAAACATCAAGGCCGTGGCGTGGCGTCTGGCTTTTGGTTCAACGGCGGTGGTGAATCGAGCGCTACTGTGCACATCAACGAAGACGGGACGGTTTCTTTGGCCACCGGCAGCATGGACGTCGGTGGTTCACGGGCCTCAATGGCCTTGATGGCGGCTGAGACCTTGGGTGTTCCCTACGACAAAGTCCGCTCCATCGTGGCCGACACCGCCTCGATTGGTTACACCCATGTCACCGGCGGCTCACGGGTCACCTTTGCAACCGGTATCGCGGTGGTCGATGCCTGCAAAAAAATCATTGAGAGCCTCCGCTCACGCGCTGCTTTGATGTGGAAAACAGACATTGACAACGTGATTTGGGAAGATGGCTGTGCCAAGGTCCGGGATAGCAGCGTTGGCGACTTTGAGTCTCTGTCGCTCAAAGCCATTGCGTCTAAGCGGGCGCTCACCGGTGGACCGATTGCGGCTGAAGTATCAGTCAATGCCAGCGGTCAGGCGCCGGGATTTTCAACGCAATTCTGCGATGTTGAAGTTGACCCCGAAACGGGGGCGGTCAAGATTTTGCGTTTTGTCGCTGCACAAGACGTCGGCCGTGCCATTCACCGAAGCTATGTTGAAGGCCAGATGCATGGTGGCGTGGTGCAAGGGATTGGCTGGGCCTTGAATGAAGAGTACATCTACAACCAGCAAGGACGCCTTGCCAATGCGGGCTTTCTGGATTACCGCATTCCCGTGGCATCCGATTTACCCATGATTGAGGCCGTGATCGTTGAAGTGCCCAACCCCAACCATCCGTTTGGCGTGAAGGGCGCGGGCGAGGTCAGCATCGTGCCGGCGATGGCTGCTATTGCCAATGCAATTGCAGATGCTGTTGGTAGACGCATGACCGAGTTGCCGATGTCACCGCCAAAGGTGCTGGCGGCCATCGACACGCCTTAAAACAGCACAACGCCGCGAATCGACTCGCCGCTTTTCATCAGCTCAAAGCCTTTGTTGAT
>CANCCE010000153.1 GCA_947374505.1 Comamonadaceae bacterium
GCGCAACACGCCGGCATAAAAGTGCTGCCTGATGAGCTGACCGCGCAGGTGTACGTGCCAGGTCGGAAGGGCTCTTTTCAGGTCGAAATGCTGACGGCCACCCGGCGCCAAGCTCTGGTGGGGTACACGCTGCGCCCTCAACTCGAAGATTTGCTGCGCGAGGTTGCCAGTGGCAACCCGGTGCTGGTCTTTCAAAACCTCTCGTTGCAGGTGTACCCGATCTGGCATTACGCCGTAGTGATTGGTTTTGACCGTGCGCGCAACACGATCGTGCTGCATTCCGGCGTGACGGAGCGGCTGGAGATGTCGCTATTCACGTTTGAAAGAACTTGGGCCCGCGCTGAGCATTGGGCGATGGTGGCTTTGCCGCCAGAGCGTTTGCCGGCCACCGCGCAGGCTGAGCGTTTCACGGCTGCAGCGGCAGGACTCGAAAGGGTGCAGCCAGCCACAGCGCAGGCGGCTTACAAGACCGCCCTGAAGGTTTGGCCCGGCCAGCGTGCAGCCATGATCGGCCTGGGCAATGCCGCTTATGCCTTGGGGCAACAAGAAGAGGCGGCGGCCCGCTTTGAATCAGCCACCCAAGTGCATGCCGACTTTGCCGATGCCTGGAACAATCTGGCGCAAGTCCGCTTGGAGCAAGGGCGTTTGCCGGAGGCCGCTGAAGCGATCAAGCGGGCCGTTCAGATCGGTGGCCCGCGGGCTGAGCGCTACAGCAGCTTGCAGGAAAAAATCCTAGCGAAACTTAAAGCGCCAGCGTCAACGCAAAGCCCTTAGCTGACGATGACCGCAGCGCCTTCACCGCGTGCGGCGATCACGCCGATCTCAAAGACCTTCTCGCCTGCTTCGCGTAGCATCTGCGCGGTGGCGGCTGCGTTGGCAGCGTCGACCACCACCACCATGCCAATGCCGTTGTTGAAGGTGCGGTTCATTTCGAAGTCGGAGATGGCGGCGGTGTTTTGCAACCAGGCAAACAGCTCGGTTTGTGGCCAGCTGCCTTTGCGAAGGTGGGCCGCCATGCCGTCGGGCAACACGCGTGGAATGTTCTCCAGCAAGCCGCCGCCGGTGATGTGGGCCAGCGCCTTGATTGGGTGCGCCGCCAGCGCTGCCAGCACGTTTTTAACGTACAAACGCGTCGGTTCCATCACCGCTTCTTTGAAGGGTTTTCCGTCCAAGTTGGCGGGCAGCTGATCGCCAGCGCGCTCGATGCACTTGCGCACCAAGCTGAAGCCGTTCGAGTGCACGCCGCTGGAGGCCAAACCGAGCACCACATCGCCTGCAGCAATGTTTTGGCCGGTCAAGATTTTGGATTTTTCGACGGCACCAACCGCAAAACCGGCCAAGTCGTATTCACCGTCCGGGTACATGCCTGGCATTTCAGCGGTTTCGCCGCCAATCAAGGCGCAGCCCGACAACTCGCAACCGCGTGCAATGCCGCCGACCACCGCTGCGGCGGTGTCAATGTGGAGCTTGCCGCAGGCAAAGTAGTCCAGAAAAAACAGCGGCTCGGCACCTTGCACCAGTACGTCATTGACGCTCATGGCCACCAGGTCAATGCCGACGGTGTCATGCATTTGCCATTCAAACGCCAGCCGCAGCTTGGTGCCCACGCCATCGGTGCCGCTGACCAGCACCGGCTCTTTGTAGCGCTTGGGCACTTCAAACAGTGCGCCAAAGCCGCCAATGCCGGCCAAAACGCCTTCGCGCATGGTCTTTTTAGCCAAGGGTTTGATGCGTTCGACCAGGGCGTCGCCTGCGTCGATGTCAACGCCGGCGTCTTTATAAGAAAGGGGGGATTGGCTCATGCTGATGAAATTGGTTGTCGCCGACCTGGAGGGCGGCGTTGCGGTTGGCAGAGGTCAGGCCCGTTAATTGAAGTAGCAAGCCCGATAGAATCGAAGACAAGATTCTAAGGGCTTCCCCTTTTCCGACTTTATGCTGTTCATACCTTCTTCTCATCGCGCCGCTGCCGCCCGACCGGCATGAAGCAGATTGCCTTGGATATTGGCTTGGCTTCGGCGCCATCATTCGATAATTTCTTCGCAGGTCCCAATGAGGCGGCTCTCAAGCACCTGCAACTCTGGGCGGGTAACAGTCTGCGCTCCCCTGTGCCCACCTATTTATGGGGCGAAGCGGGGAGTGGTAAAAGCCATCTGCTGAAAGCCTTCGCCGAGTTGCTTTGCGAGCAGGGTGCCACGGTCGGCTGGCTCGATGCGTCGGTGCTGGAACCGCCCGAGTTTGACGAACGCTGGGTCGCCGTCCTGATGGACGATTGCCACCTTTACACCGCTGTTCAGCAGCAGGCCGCATTCAACTGGTTTGTCAACGCCTTGAGCGCGGCCGACGGCCAGCCGCGCTGTGTGCTGGCGGCGGGAGCCTTGCCGCCGGCTGATTTGGCCTTGCGTGAAGACCTGCGGACTCGTCTCGGTTGGGGCCATGTGTTTGCGTTGCACGCGTTGACCGATGCCGAGCGCCGTGCTGTGTTGCGTCAAGAAGCCGACGCCCGCGGTGTTTTTCTGGGCGATGAGGCGATGGATTTCATCCTCAGCCGTTTCTCGCGAGACCTTGGCAATCTGATGCAACTGCTTGACCAGCTCGACGGCTACTCCCTGCAAACCCAGCGCGCCATCACCATTCCGCTGATCAAATCGATGCTCGACAACCAATGACAAAAGTAGCGCTGTTTGACCTTGACCACACGCTGATCCCGATGGACTCAGACTTCCAGTGGGGCGAATTCACCCTGGCCCTTGGCTGGTGCGACAGCACGGAATTCAAGCTGCGCAACACCGAGTTCTACGAACACTACAAGGCCGGCACGCTGGACATCCATGCTTATGTGCGCTTTGCCACGCAGGCCATGCGGCAGCAGGGCGCCGCCAAGTCTGCCGAAGCGCATGCCGCCTTCATGCAGACGGTGGTGCAAGCCGCCATCCGGCCGCAAGCGCGGGCGCTGGTGCAAGCCCATCAGGCGGCCGGTGACTTGGTCGTCATCGTCACCGCCACCAATGAATTTGTCACCCGGCCAATTGCCGATGCGTTCGGCGTACCCGACCTCATCGCCGTGCAATTGGCCCGCGATGCGGCGGGCGAATTGACCGGTGAGATCGCTGGCACGCCGTCGTTTCGCGAAGGCAAAGTCACGCGGGTTGAGGCTTGGCTGGCTGAGCGGCAACTTGATTGGCACAGCACGGAAACGGTTTTTTATTCGGACTCGATCAACGATCTGGCCCTGCTTGAAAAGGTCACCCACCCGGTGGCCACCAACCCTGACGCGGCCTTGCGGGCCGTCGCCACTGAGCGCCAATGGCGCATACTTGAGCTGTTCACTTAGCATTTCATGATCAAAAAATTCATTGACAAGCTGTTCGGCAAGACTGCCAACACGCCCACTGGTGCCTCGCGCACCAAAAAATCGCCTTACGGCAAACGCCTCGAAGTCGGCCCCAAAGAGCACGGCATTGACCCCGCCTTGGTCGATGAACGCGCCATGGATGTGGTACGCACGCTCAAAGACGCCGGTTACCAAGCCTATATCGTCGGCGGCGCCGTGCGTGACTTGCTGGTGGGTCTGAGGCCAAAAGACTTCGACGTCGCCACCGACGCCACACCTGAACAGGTCAAGCCGCTGTTTCGCCGGGCCTTCATCATTGGCAGGCGTTTTCGCATCGTTCACGTCATTTACGGCCGTGGCCGGGAGCATGAAGTGATCGAGGTCTCCACCTTTCGCGCGAATCTTGACAGCAGCCAAGCTGAGCAGGTGGGCGGCAATGAGCGCACCAGCAAAAGTCAACTTGCGGGTATGAAGCACGCCGTTGACTCGTCAGGCCGGGTGTTGCGCGACAACGTTTGGGGCTCGATGGAGCACGACGCAGCGCGCCGCGACTTCACCATCAACGCCATGTATTACGACCCCGAAACACACGTCGTGGTCGACTATCACAACGGCATCCGCGACTCCAAAAAACGCATTCTGCGCATGATCGGTGATCCGGCCACGCGCTACCGCGAAGACCCGGTTCGGATCATTCGCGCTGTTCGTTTTTCGGCCAAGCTGAGCGCGTTGGGCTTCAAGTTTGAAGACAAAACCGTGGCCCCGCTGCGCGACATGTGCCGTCTGCTGGCTGACGTGCCGCAGTCCCGCTTGTTCGACGAAATGCTCAAGCTCTTGCAGACCGGCCATTCGCTGGCCAGCATTGAGCAACTTAAATTCCTGGGTTTAGGTACTGGCATTTACCCGCTGCTTGATGTCGTGGTCGAGAGTGCCGACGAACCGTTTTTGAAACTGGCACTTCAAGACACCGACCGCCGCGTCGGCGAAGGCAAGCCGGTGGCGCCCAGTTTCTTGCTGGCCTGCGTGCTGTGGACCGATGTGCGTGAAGGCTGGGCCCGCCGTTGCAAGCGTGGTGAGCATGTGATGCCGGCGCTACAAGACGCGATTGACGACGCCTTCAATGCCAAGATCGGCGATGTCTCTGGCCGTGGCAAGCTCGGCATTGACATGCGTGAGATCTGGAGCATGCAGCCGCGCTTTGAAAAACGCAGCGGCAGCTCACCCTATTCGATGCTGGAACAGCCGCGTTTTCGCGCTGGCTTCGATTTTTTGCGGCTGCGGGCGCAGACCGGCGAGATCGACACCGAGCTGTCCGAGTGGTGGGAAAAGTTCAGTACCGCCTATGACGACGAGCGTCACGAGATGGTCGAGCAGGTGCGCTTGGCCCAGCAGCAAAAACCGCAAACACCGCGCAGCCGCGTCAGGCGGGTGGAGGCCGATCACCCAGCGCCGGCAACCAACCGTGTACCAGAGTCTTCGGCTGACAGCGAGCCCAACGAAGATCAGCAACCCGGCGAGATGGGTGATGCAGCGCCGGCTAAAAAACGCCGTCGTCGCCGCAAGCCGGTGAATCGCGAAGGCGGTTCGGCCGTGGCCAGCCCAGCTTCAGACAGCTCGGCTGAACACTGATTCTGAGATGCCGGCGATGGCTTTGGTCACGGCATACATCGCCATCGGCGCGAACCTAGGTCAAGCCCGGCTTAGCGTGCAGCAGGCCATGCAGGCCTTGGGTCAATTGCCACTGACGCGGCTGATTCATGGCTCCAGCCTGTACCGCACCGCACCGATCGCCAGCGACCCTTCGCGTCCAACATCGGCCACCAGTCCGGACTTCATCAATGCCGTCGCAGCGATCGAAACCGGCTTAACCGCGCCCGACCTGCTGCTGCATTTGCAGGCACTTGAGCTGGCCGCTGGCCGCGAACGGCCGTATCCCGATGCACCGCGCACGCTAGACCTAGACATCTTGTTGTACGGCAGCGCTCAGATGGATTCAGCCCAGTTGGTGATTCCACATCCGCGCATGACACAACGTGCTTTTGTGTTGGTACCGCTGGCGGAGATTGCACCTGCGCTGGTGACTTCTGCGCAGTTGGCCGCGGTCGCTCATCAGTCGATTGAAAAGCTGCTGCCAGCCGTTTCCTGACGGCGCATCACGCCGCTAAATCGCGCGCTTTTACGGCGCCAGTCGCTCGCGCAACCAGCCGCTGTCTTGCGGCGTGTAACGCAGGCGGTCATGCAAACGGCTAGGCCGGCCTTGCCAAAATTCCCAGCGTTCTGGGAGCAGCCGATAGCCACCCCAATGCGGTGGCCGTGGCGGTTGCAGCAAAAACTTCGCCGCGTACTTGGCCGCATTCGCCACCAACACCGAGCGCCCTGAAATCACCTGGCTCTGCGGGCTGGCCCACGCACCGATACGCGAGTCCAGCGGCCGGCTGTTGAAATAGGCGTCACTCTCTTCGGTAGCTATTTTTTCAACCCGGCCTTCGATGCGCACCACCCGCTCCAGCTCGACCCAATGAAACTGCAAAGCCGCGTGCGGGTTGGCCGCCAACTCCTGGCCTTTGCGGCTGTCGTAATTGCTGAACCAGACAATGCCGCGCGGGTCTAGTGCCTTGATCAGCACAATCCGGGTGGACGGCCGCTGCTGGCTATCGACGGTGGCCAAGGTCATGGCGTTCGGCTCAGGCACTTGTGCACTGATGGCTTGGTCCAGCCATTGCCCGAACTGTTGTAAGGGGTCTGCGTGCGAGGCGGTTTCATGCAGCTCGGCACTCTCGTAACTTTTGCGCAGGTCGGCCAGAGGAAGGGTAGAGCGGGTCATGAACACAATTGTGACCGCTTCATTCAAACGGGTGGCAAAGGCCAGTCAACTCCCGGGTTTGTTCCTTGCCGCAAAGACAGATCAGGCGGCTTAGGTCTACGCTCACTAGATATCTCTCACTCTGGATTTTTCAATGGCCACCCTCACTGTCAATATCAACGGCAAAGACACCCCCGTCAACGCTGATCCTTCGACCCCGATTTTGTGGGCTCTGCGTGACACCCTCGGCATGACCGGGACCAAATTCGGCTGCGGCGTTGCGATGTGCGGCGCCTGCACCGTGCATCTGAATGGCTCGGCCATTCGCTCTTGCGTGACGCCGCTGTCTGCCGCGGTGGGTCAAAAAATCACCACCATCGAAGCGCTGGCCAGCGACCGCACCGGCAAGGCCGTGCAAGACGCATGGGTCAAGCACGACGTCGCCCAGTGCGGCTATTGCCAAAGCGGCCAAGTCATGAGCGCCACCGCCTTGCTCAA
>CANCCE010000154.1 GCA_947374505.1 Comamonadaceae bacterium
CCCTTGGATTCGGCGACAGGCCTTTTTTACCTGAACGCTTGCATGCTGGTGACGTTCTGGGGCTGGGGCATGCTGACCCCTTGGTTGCTGGGTCGGGGCTGGAGTCCCGAGCGGTTGATCGCTTGGGTTGTGCCGCTGAGCCTGTTGGCGCTGGCCGGCAATATCGCCGGCGCCAGCGCCACCGGCTGGGTCGGCTGGGCCTTATTTTGCGTCATGTCTAGCGTCTTGGGGCTGGCCCAGCCGGCGATGGGTATGGCGTTCAAGCCGTCACTGGTCGGGCGCGCTCTGTCTGCCTACAACCTGATGATATTTGCCGGTGTCTTTGTCGTGCAGTGGGGCATTGGACTGCTGATTGACGCCTTCAAGGACCATGGAATGCCTGAAATCGCCAGTTTTCAGGCCGCGATGGGCGTCTTTTTGTGTTGTTGTATCGCCTCATATGCATGGTTTATCAGAGGCAGGGCGGATAATTCGCACCAATGAACGGCATTCTTATCATCGCTCACGCGCCCTTGGCTACGGCACTAAGGCAGTGCATTGCGCATGTTTTTGCTGATAATCCAGAAGGGGTGATTGCCTTGGATGTGCAGCCGAACATGCCCCCTGATGAAACATTGGCACAGGCCCGTATCGTGCTTGAACAGCTGGGAACATCAGACGTGCTGGTGTTGGCAGATGTGTTCGGTGCGACCCCCTGCAACGTGGCACAAAAATTGGTCGATGGCGTGCACTCCAAGCTGATCACCGGCGTCAACCTGCCGATGTTGCTGCGCACCGTGTCGTATCGGCATGAATCGCTTGATGCGCTGGTGGCGCGCGCTCTGATTGGCGCCACACAAGGGGTGATGCAGGTTGCTATCACCGCCCCCCAAAACCAGAACCGCCGACACCATGATCAAGACCAACACAACCATCAGCAATAAATTGGGCCTGCATGCCCGCGCTTCAGCCAAGTTGACCAAGCTCGCCGGTAGTTTTCCGTGTGAAGTCTGGATCAGTCGTGGGGAGCGCCGCGTCAATGCTAAAAGCATCATGGGCGTGATGATGTTGGCCGCCGGTATCGGCAGCACGGTCGAAATTGAAACCAGCGGCACCGATGAACAGGCGGCGATGGATGGCTTACTGGCCTTGATTGCCGACAAGTTTGGCGAGGGCGAATGACTTTTTCCATCCACGGTCTGGCGGTCTCGCGCGGCATTGCGATTGGCCGCGCCGTGTTGGTCGCATCCAGCCGGGCCGATGTGGCGCATTACTTTGTCGATGCCAGTCAGGTCGAGACAGAAATTCAGCGCGTGCGCTCTTCGCGCAACGCGGTCACTGAAGAGATCACCCGGCTGCAACGTGAGTTGCCGCGTGACGCGCCGACTGAACTGGCGGCGCTGTTGGACGTGCACCTCATGCTGCTGCAAGACGAGCAGTTGATCAGCGGCGTTAAGGGCTGGATTGTTGACCGTCACTACAACGCCGAGTGGGCGCTAACCACGCAGTACGAGATGATCGCACGGCAGTTCGACGAGATGGAAGATGAGTACTTGCGCGAGCGCAAGGCCGATCTGGAGCAGGTCGTCGAACGCATTCTGAGTCACATGAAAGGCGTCGCGTCGCCGGTGCTGCCGCAAACGCCAAGCAGCCGCAAGCTGCAGCAAGACCTGCTGTTAGACGACACCATGGACGTGCCGCTGGTGCTGGTGGCGCACGACATGTCACCCGCTGACATGTTGCAGTTCAAGCAGAGCCTGTTTGTTGGTTTCGCGACCGATGTTGGCGGTCGCACTTCGCACACCGCTATCGTCGCGCGGAGCATGCACATTCCGGCGGTGGTTGGTGCGCGCAGTGCCAGCCAACTGATCAAGCAAGACGACTGGGTCATCATCGACGGCGATACCGGCGTGCTGATCGTGGATCCGTCGCCCATCATCTTGGCCGAGTATGGTTTCAAGCAACGCCAGGGTGAGCTGGAGCGTGAACGCCTGAACCGGTTGTTGCACACGCCGGCACTGACCCTGGATGGTCAGAAAATTGAACTGCTGGCCAACATTGAAATGCCGGAAGACACGACCGGCGCCGTCAAGGCGGGTGCCGTGGGCGTCGGTTTGTTCCGCAGCGAATTCCTGTTCATGGGGCGCATTGGTAACCTGCCCGATGAGCAAGAGCAATACTTGGCATACCGCCAAGCGATTGACGGTATGCAGGGTTTGCCAGTGACGATTCGCACCGTGGACATTGGCGCAGACAAGCAGCTAGACCGACACACCAAGGCGCAAGAGACGCACCTGAATCCAGCGCTGGGCTTGCGCGCAATTCGATGGAGTTTGGCGGACCCGCCGATGTTTTTGACGCAGTTGCGCGCGATCTTGCGGGCGGCCGCGCACGGCCAGGTGAACCTGCTGGTGCCAATGTTGGCGCACGCCTCAGAAATTCGCCAGACCATGTCGCTGATTGACCATGCACGGGCGACGCTCGACAACAAAGGCGTCCCTTACGGACCGGTCAAGCTGGGCGCGATGATCGAGATTCCGGCGGCGGCGCTGACGCTCAAGCTGTTCCTCAAGTACTTCGATTTTTTATCCATTGGCACCAACGACCTGATTCAGTACACGTTGGCGATCGACCGCGCCGACGAAGCCGTGGCGCATTTGTACGATCCGTGTCATCCGGCCGTGTTGCGGCTGGTGGCGGACACCATCGCCGAATGCAATGCGCAGGGCAAAGGCGTCAGCGTCTGCGGCGAAATGGCCGGCGACGCGAGCATGACGCGGCTGCTGCTGGGGCTGGGCTTGCGTAGTTTTTCGATGCATCCGTCACAAATTCTGGCCGTCAAACAAGAGATCTTGCGGGCCGACGCCGGCAAGCTCAAGGCTTGGTCGCAGAGTGTGCTTGACAGTGAAGACCCGGCTTTGCTGCTGTAGTTTTTGCTGCCGTTAGCTCAGCGTACGGCCGCCAATGCGACGGCTTCTGCCGCCGAGTGCGCCTGCTGGTCGGCGTGGTAACTTGACCGTACCATGGCGCCCACAGCCGCATGTGAAAACCCCATCTCGTAAGCGCGTTCTTCAAACATCTTGAAGGTGTCCGGATGAACGTAGCGCCGAACCGGCAGGTGCGATGTGGACGGTGCCAAGTACTGGCCGATGGTCAGCATGTCGATCTGGTGGTCGCGCATGTCCTGCATCACTTGCAGCACTTCTTCGTCGGTTTCGCCCAAGCCCACCATGATGCCGCTCTTGGTCGGTACGTTCGGGTGGAGCGCCTTGAACTTCTTCAGCAGATTCAGTGAGAACTGGTAGTCGCTGCCGGGGCGTGCTTCTTTGTACAAGCGCGGTGCAGTTTCCAGGTTGTGGTTCATCACGTCGGGTGGTGCGGAGGTCAGGATGCTCAGCGCGCGGTCATCACGGCCACGGAAGTCGGGCACCAGCACTTCAATCTGCGTGCGGGGCGAGAGTTCACGAATGCGCGTGATGCAGTCAACAAAATGCTGGGCGCCGCCGTCGCGCAAGTCATCGCGGTCGACGCTGGTGATGACGACGTAACTGAGCTTCAAGGCGGCGATGGTCTTGGCCAGATTCTCCGGCTCATTCACATCCAGCGGGTCAGGACGGCCATGGCCGACATCGCAAAACGGGCAGCGGCGCGTGCATTTGTCGCCCATGATCATGAAGGTGGCCGTGCCTTTACCAAAGCATTCGCCAATGTTCGGGCAACTGGCTTCTTCGCAAACTGTGTTGAGTTTGTTCTCACGCAGGATCTGCTTGATTTCGTAAAAGCGGGTGGTCGGGCTACCGGCCCTGACGCGAATCCAGTCTGGTTTTTTGAGCACTTCAGCGCGCTCGACTTTGACCGGAATGCGAGAGAGTTTGGCCGCCGCTTTTTGTTTGGCCAGCGGGTTGTAGTCTTGCTGGCTTTGGACTTCGCGGACGACCGGGTTGCCGTTTTCTAGTGTGCTCATAGGGTTCTCGTCTTGGAGAGACATCAGGGGGAAAGATACGTGACGAGCTTGTGGCCCAACACGTCGGCCGCTTCCTGCCAGCTCACCGAAACTCCGATTGTAGAAAGATCCGTGGTTTGCAGCCCAACGTACCCGCAGGGGTTGATACGCGAATAGGGTTCAAGGTCCATCGCCACATTCAGGGCGACGCCGTGGTACGTGCAATGCCGGCTGACCTTGATGCCCAGTGCGGCTATCTTGCCGAGGCCGCGAAACGGATCGGCCGGATGGCGTGGGCCGCTCAGCGCCGCGTGCGATGTCGGGTCATCAAGTCGAACATAAATGCCTGGTGAGCCGGACACGCGATGCCCCGTCACGCCAAAGTGGGTCAGCGTTTTGAGGACGGCTTCTTCAATGCGGTACACATATTCTTTGACGTAGTAACCGGCGCGTTTCAGGTCGATCAGCGGGTACGCCACGACTTGTCCCGGGCCATGAAAGGTCACTTGGCCACCGCGGTTGCTCTGCACCACCGGGATGCTGCCTGAATTCAGAATATGGTCAGCCTTGCCGGCCAAGCCTTGGGTGTAAACCGCAGGGTGCTCGCAAATCCACAGCGCATCGGGTGTCTGCGGATCACGCGTCTCGGTGAATTGTTTCATCGCCTCAAAAGTGGCGAGGTAGTCGACCAGCCCCAGCTGGCGCGGCTCAATGCCTGTCAGGGGCGAGCCTGTCACTGGCATCTCAGTGGTCCATGCTCACAGCACCACCTTGACCATCGGGTGCGTCGACAGCGTGCGATACAGCTCATCGAGCTGCTCGCGGCTGGTGGCGGTGACGGTGACGGTGACGCCCAAGTATTTGCCGCCTTTGCTTTCGCGCAATTCAATCGTACTGGCGTCAAAGGCCGGGTCAAATTGGTGCGCGATCATCGTGATGGCGTGGACCAAGCCGTCGACCTTGAGACCCATGACTTTGATGGGGAAGAGCGACGGGTATTCGATCAGCGATTCTGGCTGTGCGGGTGGTGGCGTCGGTACATCTGGGGTGTTCATGCGGCCGGTGCTTTCTTGGCGTGCTGGTAGCCCGCGTACAACTGGGCATAGACGGGGCCGGGCTGGCCACTGCCGATGGCCAATCCGTCGAGCAGGGTGATGGGCAATATTTCTTTGGTCGCCGATGACAGCAGCAATTCGTCTGCGGCAAAGACTTCTGCGCGGCTGATTCGGCGCAATTCAAAACCGAGACCGGCATTGCGGCACAAAGCTTCGATCAACCCATAGCGAACGCCTTCAAGCACCAGATGGTCTTTGGGTGAACCCAGCACGCAGCCGTCCTTGACGACCCAGACGTTTGAGGCCGCCGCTTCACTGAGATAGCCGTCGCGGAACATCACGGTTTCCAATGCGCCCACATCGGCGCTGATTTGCCGAGAGAACACCGCGCCCAGCAAGCTGGTGCTTTTGATGTGCGCTTTTTCCCAACGGAAGTCGTCTGCGGTGACGCAGGCCACGCCCGTAACCCGTTGCGCCGCAGGCACTGGTTTCATGAGGTTGGTCATGACAAAAATGGTGGGCGTTACGCCACTGGTCATCGCGTGATCGCGCATCGCCACGCCCCGCGTCACCTGGATATAAATCAGCTGGTCTGGCGGCGTGTCAGTGCCGGCTTCGCCTGCAAAGTCCACTACCAACTTTTGGGCGATTTCACGCCATTCAGCGTGCGTTAAGGGATTGGCGATGCGCAATTCACCCAAGCTGCGGTCCAAGCGAGCCATGTGCTGGGCAAAACGAAACGGTTCGCCGGCATACACCGGCACCACTTCATAAACCCCATCACCAAAAATAAAGCCGCGATCCATCACGCTGATCTTGGCCTCGCGCAGGGCCGTGTAGGCGCCGTTGAGATAGCACAGCGTGACGGGCAGGTCCGTGCCGGGAGCGGAGGCTGGGTGCAATAAAGTGGTTGTGCTCATAAGTTGAATTGTCCGGCAAAGTTGGCAGTCTCGGCAGACGCCTTGTTAACGGTGCCAGCGCTTGAAGCCGATTCGCATTCGCCATGCTAATTTGACACTGACGTAGGCTAGCGGGGCGCCAACCACTGCGAACAAGCCCATGCCTAATGCGGCCGGCGCACCAAAGCTGGTGATCCAATCCATGATGCCCGCCGCACGACTGACCACTGGTTCGAGGTCGGGCACGGGGCCCGATGTCCCCAGCAGAGTGCCACCGACCTTGTAGGCCAGCCACAACCAAAACGCCAGCGTGAAGGGATTGGTGATCAGCGTCAAGCCGGCGGCGACGGGAATATTGCCACGCCACCACACACAATGAGCCGCCGCAAATAAAAACTGTCCAAAGGGCACGGCAAAAGCCCAAAAGATGCCGATGGCCGCCCCGCGTGCGACGGCTTCGTGGCGAACATGCCACAAACCAGGTTCCAGCAATCGGTGCGACAAAGGTTTGAGCCAAGGATGTAACGCCAGCGTGTGACGGTCTGGCAGGGATTGCTTGATGCCTTGTACCCAGGATGATTTCTTATCCACTGTCTGCGATTTTTTGTGAAATTGATACGTCGTTGCACCGATTCGGGAAATTTTTCTTGACGATGCGCACGGGTTTCTACTTATAATAAGCGGCTTTGCTAAGTAGCGGCTTGTAACCTTGGCGTA
>CANCCE010000155.1 GCA_947374505.1 Comamonadaceae bacterium
CCCACGCTAGGCCGGGCCAAAGCGCGGCGGCTGATCGACACCATCTGGCAGCTCGAGAAGGTCAAAGATGTGCGTGTGTTGCGCAGCCTGCTGCAGCCACCCGCTAAGCGGACACGGTAAGTCGCAGCCATCCAAAATAACATTACAAAAGAGACAAGACATGCTAAAAATTTCCAATTTTGAGCGCGTTTGCATGGTCGTCGGCACGCTGCTAGCGGGTACCGCCAGCGTACAGGCACAGACATCGGACTACCCGACGCGGCCGGTGCGTATCGTCGTGCCTTCCTCGCCCGGCGGTGGCACTGACATCCTTGCCCGGTTGATGGCCAAGAAACTGGCTGAGAGCATGGGTCAGCCCTTCATCGTGGAAAACCGTCCCGGCGCTGGCCAGGCTCTGGGCATCAACGTGGTGGCGCGCGCCGCTCCCGACGGACACACGCTGTTGATGGCGGCTTCCGCCATCGTGCTGAATCAGGTGCTGTCGAAGAAGACACCGTACGACACGCTGCGCGACTTCACGCCAGTGTCGCTGGTAGCGACCGTCTCCAATGTGCTGGTGGTCCACCCGGCGCTGCCGGTGAAGACAGAGGCCGAACTGATCGACTACGCCAAGGCCCACCCCGGCGTGTTGAACTACAGCTCCGCCGGTACCGGCACCTCGCCACACCTGTCGATGGAACTGTTCCGCTCGATGGCGGGCATCACCATCACCCACGTGCCCTACAAGGGCACCGGCCCGGCCACGGTGGACGTGGTGGCCGGCCAGGTGCAGCTCTCCATGCCCAACTTGCTGACCGCCATGCCGCACATCAAGGGCGGCACGCTGCGCGCCCTGGGTGTCACCGGTCCGCGCCGCGCCAGCGGACTGCCGAATGTGCCGACGATCGCCGAGGCCGGCCTGCCGGGCTACGAATCGGTGCAGTGGTACGGTCTGATGGCACCGGCGGGAACGCCCGCGCCCATCGTCGCCCGCTTGCATCTGGAAATTGCCAAGTCGCTGGCATCTACCGAGATGCAGGCGGCCATGGCCACTGAAGGCGCCGACGCCGTCGGTAACAAGCCGCAGGAGTTCGCCGCCTTCATCAAGAGCGAGATCGACAAATGGGGCAAGGTCGTGAAGACCGCTCGAATCGAGCAGGACTGATGGCATCAACGCCAAAGAAAATCGTTGTTGCAGGGATGCCAGTCGCGCGGTTTGAGCATCGTGAAACTCGCCACACATCGAGGCCGCAAGCTCTGACCGCGTGCGGAAAGCTTATTCCGGTTTCTTGATGCCTGCACCGGCCGCGACTTTGGCCCAGATTCCGACTTCTTCCTTGATCAAGGCTTCGAACTTCGCTGGCGTTCCGTCGACGGCCGGCACCACGCCTTCACTTTCAAGCCGTTGCGCCGTTTCCGGCATCTTCAGGATTTTCTGAATGGCGTCATTGAGCCGCGCGACAATTTCAGGCGGCATGTTCTTCGGGCCAATCAAGCCGTGCCAGAGGATCACTTCGTAGCCAGGCAGACCCGATTCGTTCACTGTTGGTACGTGAGGCAACGAGGCTAGGCGTTTCATACCGGTCACAGCGATGGGTTTGAGCTTGCCAGCGTTGACGTATGCCAAGGCGCTGGCCGTGCTGGCAAATACCAGGTCCACCTGCCCGCCAATGACATCGGTGATCGCTTGGCCGGTGCTCTTGTAGGGCACATGGGTCATCTTGATATCGGCCATGCTGCCAAAGCGCTCGGCAGCAAGATGGACCACAGAACCCGTGCCTCCGGATGCAAAATTGAATTTTCCCGGCTCGGCTTTGGCCGCTGAGATAAGTTCCTTCGTGGTACTGGGCTTGAAGGCGGGATTGGCCACAATCATCAATGGCCCCTCAGAAATCCGTGCGATCGGGGTGATGCCCTTGATCGGATCGAACTTGACGTTGTAGACGCTCGGATTAACCGTGTAACTGTTAGAGATGAGCAGCAAGGTATAGCCATCGGCCGGTTCGCGAATCGCCATGTCGCTGCCTGTCAGCCCGCCGGCGCCGGGCCGGTTCTCGACATAGACGGACTGGCGAAGCGTCTCGGAGAGGCGCTGCGCAATAAAGCGCGCGACGAAGTCACCGCCGCCACCCGTTGCGAAGGGAAAGACGATACGGATCGGTTTGCTCGGATAAGACTGCGCCAGAACCGAACCGGACGTCATCAAAAAGGTCGCGATCGCGAACAATCCACACAAAAATTTATTTGATTGTTTCACCGGGGAATTCCTTCATGATGATTCAGTGGCCATACAAAATAAGCCGAGTTACTCTTATTCAGAGCAGATTTATTCAACCGGCAGTTCTAATGAATACCGTAGAGACGGGCTGGGTTGTCCACCAATATCTTGTGTCGCGTCGACGAGTCCGGCACCCACAAGCCGAGCAGATCGAGCAGTTCAGCATCGTTGGGCATATAGCCTGTATGGGATGAATGCGGCCAGTCGCTGGCCCACACGGCGCGTTGCGGATTGGCGGCGACCAGCGCACGCGCGAACGGCGCGACCGCTGGGTATGGCGGCATGGGATCGCCGAACCGGAAGGCTGCCGACAGCTTGACCCACGCCTTCCCCTCGGCCAGCATCCGCAACAGTTCCCTAAAGCCTGGATCGTCCACGCTGGCTTCGGAGGCCGGCTTCATATGACCGAGGTGATCGATCACGCAGTCGACTGGCAGTCTGCGCAAGCGAGGCCCCAGTTCCACCAGATCACGCGCGTCAAGATGGAACTGCGCGTGCCATCCGTAAGGCGCGATAAGCTCGCACACGGCTTCAAGATCATTCAGTTTCGACGGCTCGCCACGCTTCGGATGAAAGCGCACGCCCCTCACGCCAATGGCATGCAGGTGGTCAAGCTCGCTTTTCCGCACGCTGGCGTTCGGCAGCAGGATGCCACGCCATTTGCCTTGCGATGATGCGAGCGCATCGATCGTGACCTGATTGTCGTGATAGATCGTCGGCTGGACGATGACTGCGTGTTCCAGGCCGAGCGCAGACAGCATCTGGCGGTATTCGTTCAAACCGGCCGCGGCCGGCGTGTAGCGCCGGTCCCCGCGCATGGCATAGCGCAGCGGATCACCGAAAATATGCGCATGACAATCCCACGCATTGGGCGGCACATGAATCGACGGTTTGCGCGGCGCTAGATCGGGACTCTGGCAAACCGGTTTGGATCCCGCCACTGGGCTAACCTGTTCGCTGAACTTACTTATTTGCATGCCCGTCGCGCTTGACGTAATCCGGTTTGTCGGATTTGTAGCGAGCCAAGATGTCTTCTGGCAGACCGAACTTCGCTTCCAGGGCGTTGATATGGTCGTAGCCCATCAGATCAGTGATGTCTTCAATGCTGGCGAGCAGATCAGGACGGTCGTGGATGGTGCCGGTGCGCACGCTGTCCAGCAGCACTTCCAGTGCTTGGCGCATTGCCATGATGGCCGCGGCCGGCAACATGCGGGCGAAAGACGCCCGTTTCACGCCCAGTTCGGCCAAACGCTTGACCGACATCAGCGGCGTGGTCGGGCGCGAGCGAATGCCGAATCCCATGTTGATGCTGACCGGCGCTTGCACTGCGTCACAGAAGCGGCGAATCTGGTCTTCCGAATCGATGGCATCGGGGTAGACCATGTCGGCGCCGGCCGCGATATACAGCTTCGCGCGTTCGATCGCTCCTTCAATGCCCTCGATCGCGATGGCGTCAGTGCGGGCATTAATGATGAAATCGGGATCCTTCTTGGCGTGAACCGCAGCTTCGATCTTCTTCGCCATTTCCCTCGCGCTGATGATCTCCTTGCCCCGCATGTGGCCGCAGCGTTTCGGGCTGACCTGGTCTTCGATGTTGATACCGACCACGCCGATAGATTCAAAATGCTGCACGGTGTGATAAACCGTGACGGCGTTGCCGTAGCCCGTATCAGCATCGGCCATGACGGGTATGTTGATGTTAGCCACCAAATGGCGGCAGCCTTCCACGTTCTCCATCAGGGACATGATGCCGATATCCGGCTGACTCAGGCGCGAATTGGACAGACCTGCACCTGTGACCGAAGCTGCCTGATAACCCATTTTTTCGACAAGCCGCGAGCTATAGCCGTCGAAAATTCCTGGGGAAACGACGATGCCCTCGGCCAGAAGTTCGCGCATGCGACGTGCTTTTGTAATCATAGGATGTCTGCCTGTTATGTCGTTTTAAATGGTGCTGTTAAATTGCCAAATTTATGCCATCAGCATCTTATGTGGCGCGCTACTTTTTGGTGAGACCGCAAACTGTCAGGTCGATTGCGAAGACTGCGACCATGAATGGAATGTGGGCCTTTTCTTGCTATTGAGTCAAAACTATTGAAAGATAATCGAGAATATTTTTACCCATATTGGCCACATAAACAAGATAAAGGTGACATCAATGACGCAGCCAACCAACGACTTGCTACGAGCCCGATACGGAGAGAGTGTTCCGCCAACCCTCAATGCAATCCATCCGGCCATTGCGTCGATGTTGAGCCACCGGTCGGTCCGCGCATTCACGCGGGACCCCTTGGCCCCTGGCACGTTGGAGCAGATCGTGGCCGCAGCCCAGTCGGCTTCGAACTCGTCAAATTTGCAGTCATGGAGTGTGGTCGCCGTCGAGGATCCTGGTCGCAAAGAACGGCTGGCAGACCTGACGGGTGGAGAAGGTCGATACGTGCGGGATTGCCCCTTGTTCCTGATGTGGATCGCAGATCTTGCGCGACTCGACGCGATCGGCGAGCGTCGCAACCTGCGCCGTGAAGGCCTTGACTATCTTGAATTGCTCATGGTCAGCGTGATTGACACAGCACTTGCGGCTCAAAACGCAGCGGTTGCGGCAGAAGCCATGGGGCTGGGCATCGTGTATGTGGGCGCAATGCGAAACCAGCCCGAGTTGGTCGCGAAAGAACTCGGCCTGCCACCGCGTGCATTCGGCGTGTTCGGAATGTGCGTCGGCCACCCCGACCCGTCGCGACCCACTTCGGCAAAACCGCGGCTGCCGCAAGCGGCCGTGCTGCATCGTGAACGCTACGACCTGGAAGCAATCACCGAGCCCACTGACCGCTATGCAGAGGCGATGGGTCATTACTACCGGCGAAACAACATGAAGATCAACGGCAATGACTGGGCCGAACACTCGCTACATCGTGTGCGCGGCGCTGAAGCACTGAACAGCCGGGACCGGCTCAAGCAGGCGCTCACCGCCTTGGGCTTTCCGGCCCACTGAAAACCAAGGCATGACTGTTTTCAGCCTGCACGCACTTGGCCGCTTAGCGGCGTACGCACAACAAAGCCATCCTCGTCGCTTACTCTTAAAAAGAGCATTCCGACTACAGGGTTTATACGTAAAGTAACACCTTTAAAAATTCAAAGCATCAAAATATCAACGTTATTCATTCATTAATGATGACAAATGATAAAAAATAATGCTTCTCAGAAATTTTTACCCGTTCCTGACCAAAGCAAAACGAATGTCATTTCGGTTTACAACATCACAGGAAATTAAAATGAAAAAAGTTCTGATCGCAGCTGCCGTAGCAGCTTCATGCATCGCACCTCAGGCGTTTGCACAAACCAATGGCGCCAGTGGATTCACCGGCTTCAGTGCTGCCGCCAACGCCAATGCGTCCACATCTTCAACTGAAGTGCGCAGCGGCAACGGCTACGCAGACATGGGCAAAAGCTCACAAGACGTGAGCTTGCAAGCCGCTTATGGCTTCGCCATGGGCAACAACTATGTTCTGGGCCTAGGTGCTACCTATGGACTGGGTGACTTGAAATATGGTTCATCTAGTGTCGGCGCTGGCAACTTGAAAGGCAAAGACGCTTACTCCATCTACCTTGAGCCAGGCTATGCCATCAGCAATTCGACACTGGTCTATGGAAAGCTCGCCTACCTGAGCATGAAGGGTGAAGTTCGGGGCGCCAGCGAAGACTTTAGCGGTGTTGGCTACGGCGTCGGCATTCGTCACAAGCTGAACAAAAACCTGTTTCTCCAAGGTGAAATTACGCAGTCTGAGTACAGCGATGAAACCATGCTCAACACAACGTACAAGCCTTCTGGAACCACGGGAACAGTGGGTATCGGCTACCAGTTCTAATCCAACTGTCAGCTCATGAAAAACCCGCTTCGGCGGGTTTTTTCATGCCTCAAATGAACCCTCACCGAAGTGGCTGATTTTCCAAAACTGCAGGGAACCGGGTCTTGACCATCAAGGTCATCTGCTCAAACAGAGGCGGTACAAGGCGCAATGCCAATTGCAACTGGGTCTGTAGCAAACGTTGCATGACGTCTAAGTCGCCTATGTCTTGGTTGTCGGCGACCTGCGGCTGCATGTCTTTCACCAATGCATCTGGCGAAGCGTCTTGTGGGCGTTCCAATGCGCGCGCCAACACATCAAGTTGCCGCTGCAAGGTCTCAGCGGTGGCTAGCAAACCGACGTCGACGTGCCCGTTGACTAATTCATCGCGGTGCGCACCGATAGCAGAAATGTAGTT
>CANCCE010000156.1 GCA_947374505.1 Comamonadaceae bacterium
CCCAGCGCTCACTGTTCGGCTTTTTCAGCTTCCAGTGTTTTCAACATTTTGCTGCGCACCAAATTCCAGAAACGACCATAGTCTTGCCAGACAACATTAGCCGCCACCTCTTGGTCGTCCATGAAGGTGATCGGGCCTTGGGTTCGTCCTGCCAGTAGTTCTGCCTGGTATTGCATCCGCGCATTTTGTTCCAGATAAACACTGCGACCGACGGCCACCTGCAGGCTCTCACCAACGACGATCGCACCATGGCCACGCATCAAAGCGGCAGGATGCCCGCCCAGCGTTTTGGCCAGCGCAGCACCCAGATAGGTATCGCGCACCAGCATATCGGTGCCCTCTTTCGCTTCGCGAATTTCCCAATTGGGAACCCCTTGGCCGATGAAGGCCGACATGTGAAAGATCGGTCGTAACACGGCGCCGGTGCAAGAAAATGGAATGACCGACGGCGAATGGTTGTGCACCACCGCCATCACTTCGGGACGCGACTTGTAAACCTCGCCGTGAATGAAGCGCTCGTTGACGGGGCTTCGGCCTTGGGCGTCAATCGGCTGACTGTCCATGCCGAACTCCATCATGTCTTTTTCAGTGACCAACTCAGGCGGGATGGATCGCGCCATCCAAAATCGCTCCGGGTTCGTCGGCGAGCGAACACTGATGTGGCCGTAAGCATCGATGATGCCGTGTTCGGCGAGGATTCGATAAGCGATGGCCAAGTCTTGGAAAAGATTCATGATGTGTCTCCTGTTGTTTTAAGTGATTCAATCGACGATGAGCTTACCGCGCGTCACCACCTGCGTCCAAAGCTTGACCTCGCTGCGCAGCAACGTGTCGAGCTTTTCCGGTTTACCGCCCGCTGGATCCAGGCCTTGTTTGGCCATCGCTTCCTTGACGTCAGGAAGTGTCAGGAGCTGATTGATCTCAGCATTCATACGAGCGATCAAAGCCGGCGGCGTGCCGGCCGGGGCGAGCATGCCGTACCACGTGTCCACATTCATGTTCCCATAGCCCAACTCAATGAGTGTTGGCACATCCGGAAACGTTGGAACGCGTTCACGGCTCATGACGGCGAGCATTCGCATCTTGCCGCCAGCGGCCAGCACGGTGGCGGTTTGGACAGACACCACCGTCGCTTGAACATGACCGGCAACGAGGTCATTCAAGGCGCCCGCAGACCCCTTGTACGGGACATGCATCATCGTGGTGCCCGTTTCCTGCTTGAACAATTCCATCGACAGATGCTGAATACCGCCGGCACCGGGTGAAGAATAATTGAATTTGCCCGGCTGTTTTTTAAGCTCCTCAACAAACTCGCGCACATTGTTGGCGGGAAATTTGTTGTTGATGACCAAGGTCATCGCGCTCGTGCCCAGCAAGGAAACCGGGGCGAAGCTCTTGATCGAATCGTAGGGCAGTTTGGGGTTGATGGCCGCTAGCGTCCCGTGCGTTGTGGCGGCAAACAAAAATGTATAACCATCCGGCGCAGCCTTGGCAACTGCCTCGCTGCCAATCATGCCGCTGGCACCCGCCTTGTTGTCGACCACCACAGGAACGTTCCAGCGCTGGGAGATTTTCTGCCCCAGCAAACGGGCCAACATGTCGCCGGTCGTGCCCGGCGTGTAAGGCACCACGAACTGAATCGCCCGGGAGGGATAGTCTTGCGCATGAACCAACGCAGGCACGGCGCAGGCACAGGCCAAACTCAGGAGTGCAAAAATTTTCATGATGAATGCCCGGTTGCGACGGCAGCAATGAGTGCTGCATCGTCAGGTAACACCTGCCCACGCCAGACGATATGCATGTCGGGACGCAGCAGAATCAAGTCGAATCCGTAAAGTTCACGAGCGATCTGATCGGGCACATCCAGCACCGTCAGCGGTGCACCGGCCGCATGGATAGCCCTTTCCAATGCTGCCGTGTCCGCCTGAGAGCGGCCGAGCTTGAGCAAGGTGAAGCCGTCCACCGGCAACCGGTCCTGCAACGCTGTGCCGTCATCCAGCCAAACATGGGGCAGCCGTGCGCCAGGCCAGGTGCTGGGCACGTAGTCACGGAACAAGTGTTCCGGTCCGCCGGGAATGTCCATGATGATCGGGGAGTCGACATAGCGATACCCCATTTCAGCACCGACCATCTCGTTGGTTTTTCGCTGTTCAACATCTGCCACATTGGCGAGAATTTTTCGATTTTGAAGCCCTAGCGGCGTGTTCTCGGTGATGTTAGGACGGTACATCGAGCGCCATTTACGACGTCCGATGGACGCATAGCGCGAAGCCCCGATGTTGCGATCGCCGACTTGGCGACGCTCATGGTCATAGGAATCCAGAATTTTAGGGCCGCCCCAACCTTGCAGCGTGGCGGCCAGTTTCCAGGACAGATCAAAAGCATCGCCCACGCCAGTGTTCATCCCCAATCCGCCGGTCGGAATCACCAAGTGTGCCGCATCGCCCGCAATGAAGACACGTTTGTCACGGTAGCGGTCGGCCAACAGTAAATTTTGCTTCCATGGCGAGCACGACAACATCTCGTACTTGACGGGGAAGCCGACCACTTTCTCAAACTGCGCCTTCATCTCTTCGTCCGAGTGAACGACCGAATGCAGCGTCCAGTGAATGGTCGAATCTTGCATGATGAGAAATGACGCTTTATCGTCGGCGACATGGTAGTGGCGTCCCCGGCCCGGGCCATTGCCGACGGGGATTCGGTCAAACAATTCATCGCAACGAAACAGCGCTTGGCGCAACTCCATCAAAGCACCTTCACCGCGCAGTTTGATGCCGATCTGTTTGCGGACCGGGCTGGCGCCACCGTCGCATCCGACCACATAAGCGGCGCGAATGGTATCGGTGTCGTCGCCGGTCTTGACGGTCACCGTGACCCCCTCTTCATCTTGAGCAAAGGACGTGAATTCGGTCCCGAAGCGCACAGTGACGGACGGCAGACTCTCCGCAATCGATTTCAGAAGCGGTTCAATCGTGTATTGCGAGATGAGCTGATAAGGTTCCAGCGGGCTGCTGCCGTCATTGTTGGCCCGGCCGTCCGCTTTGGCTTCATCGACTGACGGGTAGCGCAGGCGCAGCAACGGCGGCTCATTCAGGCTGAGAACGACATAAACGTCCATCGGGCAATCGCCCCGCAGACCCGCTTTGCGGATGCTGTCCGCCAAACCGATGCGTCTGAACATCTCCATCGTCCGGGCGTTGGCGCGTTCCATTTTCGGCAGGAACTGGGGGGCATCCTTTTGTTCAATCAAGGTGCAGTGGACACCGCGCTTGCCCAAATCAATGGCCAGTGTCAGGCCCACCGGGCCGGCACCGACGATAAGAACATCCGTCTGCTTCATGGCTGTTTATCCATTTCCTGCTAGATCTACAAAAAAATTGAGACAGCTTGGCCTCATCAATTCATGGATTAAACAGGCTTGTTTGAATAATGACAAACAAATAAATCATATGCATTGATACGAAATACAGATAAATAAGATTCTGACAAAAACCTGGTCAAGCAGAACGCGGCTGGCCATCTTCCCCTGAATTGACCTCAGGCCTTAGGCGCTTGCAGACCCCAGCGGGCTAATGCGGCGTCGTCGCTGACGCGGGCGTCAACCCAGCGCGCACCGCCAGGCGTTTCTTCTTTTTTCCAAAAGGGCGCTTGCGTCTTCAGATAGTCCATGATGAACTCACAGGCCTGAAAACTCTCGCCGCGGTGCGCTGAGGTGACGGCCACCATGACGATTTGGTCCAATGGCTGCAACAGCCCGACACGGTGAATGACCCGTGCTGCAAAGATGTCAAAGCGCACCATCGCCGCATCGATCATCGCCTCGATGGATTTTTCGGTCATGCCCGGGTAGTGCTCTAGCTCCAGCGTGGCGACCTGATCACCCTCGTTGCGGTCACGCACGGTGCCGATAAAACTGCACACGGCACCGACGCGTTTATCGCTCGCGCGCAGCGCCGCAATTTCGGTGGAAAGATCGAAGTCTTCGGTTTGAACAGACACGCGGGCCAGCATTTCAGCCTCCGGTGACCGGTGGGAAAAAAGCCACTTCGCAGCCTTCACGCAAGCGGGCTGACTCGTCGCTCATCGCTTGGTCTAAGGCCATGCGCACCGGTTTGCCACGGGCCAATGCCTGCGCATGGGCCGGGCTGACGGCCAACAGTTCATTGCGCAAGTCGGCCAGTGTGATGGCCGAGGTTTCGCGTTGCTCAGTGCCCTGCCCCAACGCTTCACGGATAGACGCGAAATATTTGACGGTGATTTTCATGGGCTTGGTTCGATGAACTTCATGAGTTGTGAAGGCGGCTCAGGACAACAAGGCCGTGAAAGGGATGTAGCTGACGACGTCACCCGGTGCAATGGTTTTCCCGGGCGGGTTGTCGACCAGACCGTCACCCCACACCGCCGACGTCAAAACGCCTGAACTTTGATTCTCAAACAGGGCTAATCCGCCGCCGGCCAACTGCCGCACACGCAAAAATTCACGGCGCTTGTCGGCTTTGGGCCAGCTGAATTGCGCCACCCCCGTCATGGCTTGTGGTGCCAACGCCGTCACCCCCAACAGCTTGAGCACAAAGGGGCGCACCAACAACATGAAGGTCACAAAACTCGACACCGGATTGCCTGGCAAACCAACGAAATGCGCGAATGGGTCAGCTGTCGAGGATTGAATCCGACCATATGCAAACGGTTTGCCTGGCTTGATGGCGAGCTGCCAGAGCTTGAGTTCACCCAGTGTCTGCACGGCTGGTTTGATGTGGTCTTCTTCCCCCACAGAGACGCCGCCGCTGGTGAGAATGAGGTCGTGCTGCAGCGAAGCCGCAGCGAGTGCCTGCACGGTGGCGTCGAGCCGGTCGGGCACGATGCCGAGGTCGGTGACCTCGCAACCCAAGCGCTTGAGCATGGCGCGTAAGAAAAACCGGTTCGAGTTGTAGATGGCACCCGGCGGCATGTCTGCGGGTGCCACGTCACCGGGCATCACGAGTTCATCACCGGTCGAAAACAAAGCCACGCGAACGGGGCGAGTCACTTGCAGTTTGTCAAAGCCAATGCTGGCGGCCAGCCCTAAAGCCGCTGGCGACAACCGTTGACCCCGCGCCAACACTACCGCACCGCACGCCACGTCTTCGCCTTGGCGCCGGATCCATTGGCCGGCCTTGGGGACACTCAACAAACGCACGCTAGCGCTGTCAGCCAAGGCTTCCGTGTCTTCCTGCATGACC
Organism: Comamonadaceae bacterium; assembly: GCA_947374505.1. GTDB lineage: Bacteria > Pseudomonadota > Gammaproteobacteria > Burkholderiales > Burkholderiaceae_C > Polaromonas. The sequence continues at coordinate 5,220 of CANCCE010000156.1, forward strand.
ACCGCATCTGCGCCCGGCGGGATCGGTGCGCCGGTGAAGATACGCGCTGCGGCCAAGGGCTCCAGCGCATGGCCGTAGCTACCGGCCGGAATTCGCTGGGTCACTTGCAGCACATCGCTGGTGGCCAGATCAGCACTGCGCACAGCGTAGCCGTCCATCGAGCTGTTGTCGTGACCGGGCACGTCGAGGCTGGAGATCAGGTCTTCAGCGAGCACGCGGCCATCGGCCTCAAAGGTCGAGACGGTTTCAAGGTCGGCCAGCGGCAAAGCCATGGCCAGCAACTCGGCCAGCGCTTCGTCCAGCGGGCGCAAGGGCTGGCGAACTGGTTCGGAAGATGTCGCAGCAGGTGTCGAAGGATTGAGCAAGCTCAGCCCCTTTCAAAATTGATAGTTGTCAGCGCTGTAGTCAAAGCGATGTTCATTTTGGACGAGATACTCGGCCACACTGTCAGGGTCGTTCAAATCCAGCACCGGTAGCAAGGTTGGTTCGGGCAGACTCTGCGGTGCATCGGTGGCAATGGCCACGATGAAAGCATCATCCGGATAGCGCACAGGCAAAGGCGCGTAATCGGCTGTGGGTGCTCGCCAAACTTCAATCTTCAGCAGGTCACTGCTTTTGAAACCTTCGACCAAGACCCAATCAACACCGGTGTAAAGCTCGGCAATCAGATGGTGCACGCTGAGCTCGGCCGGCTGCTCAAACTCCCGCATCAGCGCTAAGCGCGTGTTGGACGCCGCGACGACTTCAAAGGCACCGGCTTCACGGTGCCGCCAGGTGTCTTTGCCGGGCTTGTCGATATCGAAGTTGTGGTGAGCATGCTTGACGATCGACACCCGAAGTCCGAGTTTTTTCAAGGCCGGAATCACCTGCTCAACCAGCGTCGTTTTGCCGGAGCCGGAGTAACCGGCGAAGCCCACCACTTTCACGTGCAGATCGCCAGCATGCAGTGGCTCGGGTTCAGTTCAGTGCGCATGTTCAGCCACGTAGGCCTTGATCAAAGCCACATCAGCCGGCATCAATTTGACGCGCTTAGGCAGGGCTTCGATGCCCTCAAAACCGGCCGGACGCTCTGGCGGGCGACCCAGCGCTTCTTCAATCGTCGCGGCGAATTTGATCGGCAAAGCGGTCTCTAACACCAGCATCGGGATGCCGGGCGTGAGGTGTTCGCGCGCCACTTTGACGCCGTCGGCGGTGTGCGTGTCGACGACGGTCGCATAGCGCTGAAAGGT
>CANCCE010000157.1 GCA_947374505.1 Comamonadaceae bacterium
AGCTTGTAATAGGCCATGCTTTCAGCGGCAGTCCACCATTGCGCGTATTGGGCCCGCTCTTGCTGGGCTGCGGCGGCGGCCCTGGGTTCGCGTGGCAGTACCTTGGTGACCTTGACCACCGCGTAGCCTTGGCCACCCAAATCCACACCCACCAACACCGGCAAAGCGGCAGGGTCTGCACGCAGAACGGCATCCAGCACAGGGCCTGGGAGTTTTTGGGCATCGATGCGCGAGATCGTCAACGACTCAGGCAAAGCGGCTGCTTGGGCATTGGCTTTCCATTCAGCCAGTTTGGCGCTCCCCTCTTTGCGAGCCTCATCTGCGCTGCGGGTGGCGATCCAGCGGGCGCGAACGTTCTCTTTCACTTCAACCAGAGGCAGCGTACGAACCGGCGTGTATTGCACCACTCGGCCAGCAGCCAACTGATTCGGGCCGACTTCAATCGCTTCGGTGTTGCGCTTTTTCTCAATCGAGTCAGTTGTGAAAAGAGCGCTAAGAAATTTAGGGTTGGCCAGCGGTCCAGTGACACCGGACGCGGGGCTGCGGCTGACGCTGCTGGCAGTGCGGATGTCGAGCTTCAAGCGATCGGCCACGGGCTTCAAGCTGTCGGCCTGCTCATAAACACCGTTGGTGAATAGTTCTGCCGATTCAGCAAATTTCTGTTGAACTTGCTGCTTTTTCAAATCGGCTTCAAGCGTCGGCCGCATCTCTTCAAAGCTGCGCTGCTTCGGTGACTTGATGTCGGTCAAACGGATGATGTGGTAACCGAAGTCAGACTCCACCAGATCGCTGATCTCGCCTTTTTTCAAGGCGAAGGCAGCATCTTCAAAAGGCTTGACCATGGCGCCACGCGCAAAAAAGTCCAGGTCGCCACCTTTGGCCGCTGAGCCGGTGTCCTGAGAATTTTTGCGGGCTGTGTCCGCGAAACTATCAGGCGACTTGCGCACCTGCGCCAGCAGCTCAGTGGCTTTGGCTTTGGCCGTCGCACGCTCGGCAGCGGGCGCGGCTTTAGGCGCGTTGATCAGGATGTGACTGGCGCGGCGCTCTTCCGGTCCGCTCAGGCGCTCAATGTTTTGGTCGTAGTAAGTCTTCAGGTCTTGCGCATTGACGACGATGGTCTTGCTGACCGCGTCGGCGTCCAACAGCACATACTCGATGCTGGCCTGTTCAGGTGCCCGAAACAGGGTCTGGTTGGCTTGGTAATACTGCTCCAATTCAGCATCGGTTGGCTTGAGCTTGGCCGCGTAGGTGGCTGGGTTAAAGCGGGCCAATTGCAATTCACGTTTTTCAAAGTAAGCGTTGAGTGCCGAATCAGCAGCGCCTGCTGAAGAAAAACCAGTTGCTGTGACGCCGGCCATAACTTGGCGGGTCGACAGATCTGCACGCACATTGGCTTCAAACATATCCGGTGTCATGCCCTGCGCACCAACCAGTTGGCGATAGCGCTCCATGTCGAGTGAACCATCCGGCTTGCGAAGCGCAGCAATTTGCGGGTTACCCTGCAATTCACGCGCCAGTCGCTGGTCGCTGGTGGTCAGCAGGGACTTGGCCGCAGCAGCCGACATCACGCGGTCCCGCACCATGCGCTCCAGTGTGGCGAAGCGGGCTTCCGGCGAGTCAAGCAGTTTCACGTCAATGGTGGGCATGGACGCACGAAGCTGGTCAACTTCCATGCGGTGCGCGGCGTCCCAATCAGCCTGCGTGATGTTTTTGCCATCAACCCGTGCCACTGTTGCGCTGCTGTCCCCGGAACGGTTGTGATCGTTCAAGCCGAGCAAAACGAAGGACGGCACGATCAGCAAAAAGAGCAACCACATCGTGATTTTGGTGTGCTTGCGAATGAAATCAAACATCTGAAAATTCCTGTTACAGCCGAGGATTGGGCGCCATCAAAGTGCCTCGATGACCCACAAAGACAATTGGCAATTATGCCTTCGCCGCCGAGGCTGCGACAGCGCCCGTAACAGCACTGAGTCAGTAGATCGTGGGGTTACTGCGCCTTTGTTACGCTGGTTAAGCCAAGCGTCTGACATTCCAGCTTGGATAGATCATAAAAACACACAGAAATGAGCGCCCTCCATCACTACCAACCTTGAACTCATGGCTGACTATTTACTGAAATACGGCATCAGTGTCGTCGGCGCCATTGCCACGCTGATGGCGGGTTATCTGCTGGCTGGCTGGCTCAACCGCCTGATCGACAGAGCGATGGAAAGCGCCCACAAGATTGACCCCGTTTTTCATCATTTGCCAGGGAAAATAGTCCGCGTCATCGTCTTGATCTTCACGCTGATTGCCGTACTGAACCGGTTCGGTGTCGAGACCACCAGCCTGATTGCACTGCTCGGTGCAGCCGGTTTGGCAATTGGTCTGGCTTTACAGGGCACCTTGAGCAACGTGGCCGCAGGGGTGATGATTCTGGTTTTTCGGCCATTCAAAATTGGTGACGCTGTGCAGTTGGAAGGTCAGGTTTACATCATTGATACTCAGGGATTTTTCATCTGCACGGGACATTTGCCGGAGGGTCCGATGGTCTTCATCCCGAATTCAAAAATTTGGGGCCAAACCATTGTCAATCTGTCAGAGACAGACCAAGACATTCGCCGCATTGATGAGTCTTATGGCATCTCTTATGGCGACAACATCGACAGCGCGCTGGCTATTTTGGGCCAGATCGCAGCCGATGAACCACGCATCCTGAACGACCCTGCACCACTGATCAAAGTGACAAGCTTGGGCGACAACGCCGTCAACATTTTGTTTCGCGTCTGGACTTCACGCACCGACTGGTGGGACACCAAGTTGGACTTGATTCAGCGTTGTAAAGAAGGCTTGGAACAAGGCGGGTGCACGATTCCTTTTCCACAACGCGGGGTACATCTGATTCATGATGGCGAAGTCAAACTCCGCGCTTGACGTCGGCGTTAGCGCAATCCTGCACTTACCGTGCACTTCAGCCGCGCGAAAAAAAAGGGCTTACATCGCTGTAAACCCCTTTTCAATTGGTGAAGTTGGTGGTGGGTGCTGACGGGCTCGAACCGCCGACCTACGCCGTGTAAGGGCGCTGCTCTACCAACTGAGCTAAGCACCCAACTTCTTAATTCGTCAGCTTCAGTTCAGAGCGTCTTTGAGGGCTTTGCCTGGACGGAACTTTGGAACTTTGGCTTCTTTGATTTTAATCTCATCGCCAGTGCGTGGATTGCGGCCGGTGCGGGCAGCGCGAACACCAACAGCGAAAGTCCCAAAACCGACCAAAGCCACGGCGTCGCCGGCTTTCAGGGTCTCGGTGATAGCGCCGATGGTGGCTTCCAGCGCGCGCGTGGCGGATGCTTTGGAAATGTCAGCTTGCTCGGCAATGTGTTCGATCAATTCAGTTTTGTTCACGGGATGTCCTCGGTGATGTCAAAAATAATCTGGCGTGAAGCTATGACGCTTCTGCCAGATACCCCCTTAATCGCTAAAAGCGGAATAAGCGGGAGCGGGTTGGGTGCAACAAGCGCCAAAAGCTGCTTGAAGCGGAAATGATAAGACGCCCGTCAAGGGCGCCAGCACCGTCACAATAATAGTCGCAACGCCTCACTTGCTTTATTTCACAAGTGAGGGGCGGATTCTAGACTGTTTTACAAGCGCATCACGCCAACGTTAAAGCCAGCCTCAGACGGCTGCGGCAATCGCCTTGCCAACATCAGCTGTGCCGGCTGTGCCACCCAGGTCTGGGGTGCGTGGTGCGCCGCTGCCGGGCGCCAGCGTCTTTTCAATGGCACTGAGAATCGCGTCGTGCGCTTCTTTGTGGCCGAGAAACTCCAGCATCATGGCGCCGCACCAGATCTGGCCAATCGGGTTCGCCAAATTGCGACCCGCGATGTCGGGAGCCGATCCGTGCACCGGCTCGAACAAGGACGGGAACTTGCGCTCCGGGTTGAGGTTGGCGCTAGGCGCAATGGCGATGGTGCCCGTGCAAGCGGGGCCCAAGTCGCTCAAGATGTCGCCGAACAAATTGCTGGCCACGACCACGTCAAAAAAGTCTGGGCGCTGCACAAAGTGCGCGGTCAAGATGTCGATGTGGAACTTGTCCAAGCGCAGGTCCGGGTAGCCTTTGGCCATCTCTTCAACGCGCTCGTCCCAGTATGGCATGGAGATAGAAATACCGTTCGACTTGGTCGCGCTGGTCAGGTGCTTTTTAGGACGCGACTGCGCCAGTTCAAAGGCGAACTTCAGCACGCGATCCACCCCGATGCGCGTGAACACGGACTCTTGCAAAACAAACTCGCGCTCCGTGCCCGGGAAAGCCCGACCACCAATGCTGGAGTATTCGCCTTCGGTATTTTCGCGGACGATGTAAAAGTCGATTTCGCCAGGCGCGCGGGCGCTGCCGTCACGCCGCACCACGGGCGCGATGATGCCTGGCATCAAGCGTGCCGGGCGCAGGTTGATGTACTGGTCAAACTCGCGCCTGAACAGCAGCAAGGAGCCCCACAGCGACACGTGGTCTGCAATTTTTTCAGGCCAACCGACAGCGCCGAAATAAATGGCGTCATGACCGCCGACCAGGTCTTTCCAGTTGTCTGGCATCATCTGGCCATGCTTCTCGTAGTAGTCCCAGCTGGCGAAGTCGAAGTGGTCAAACTGCAGGTCAATGCCGAACTTGGTGGCGGCGGCTTCCATCACGCGAACGCCTTCAGGCATGGTTTCTTTGCCGATGCCGTCGCCAGCGATCACAGCGATTCTTTTTTTACCGATATTTGTAGCCATGGTGTGTCCTTGAGTTAAAAAATGTTTAGGGTTTGAAAAACTGGAAAGCCTCTTCAAGCAACAGTTCTGGTGCTTCTTCGGCAATGTAATGGCCGCACGGGAGGCTGCTGCCAGAGATATTGTGAGCACGCTCTGACCAGAGGCCGAGGACGTCAAAGCACTTGCCAACAGCGCCATGCTCGCCCCACAAGACGCGCAGCGGCTGCGTGAGTTTGAGGTTGGCAGCGACGTCGGCGCGGTCATGGACCAAGTCAATAGTAGCCGAGGCGCGGTAATCTTCACAGAGACTCATGGCGGTACCGGGAATCTGCGCACAACGCTCGTATTCAGCCAGCGCGGCAGGTGCAAAAGCGGCCAGTCCGGCATGTCGCTTACCCATCACGCTGCGCAGATAGCGAACCGGGTCAGACTCAATCAAAGCTTCAGGCAGCGGCGGTGGCTGGATCAGAAAAAACCAGTGCCAGTAAGCCCGTGCAAAGGCGTCAGACGTATTGTTGTACATGCCCAGCGTGGGCGCGATGTCGAGCAGCATCAAGCGCTCGACTTTGTCGGCATGGTCTTGCGCCAACCGGTGCGCCACACGCGCGCCGCGGTCGTGCGCCAACACCTGGAATTTTTCAAACCCGTAGTGGCTCATCACGACCACGGCGTCTTGCGCCATGGCGCGCTTGGCATAAGGCGTGTGCTCGGCGTCGCTGGGCACACGGGCTGAGTCGCCGTACCCGCGCAAGTCCATCAGCACCACCGTGAATAACTGACTCAATGCACCCGCCACACGGTGCCACATGGCCTGCGTCTGCGGATGTCCGTGCAACAACAGCAAAGGCGCGCCACTGCCGCCTATGCTGGTGCGCAAGCTGCCTGCCGGACCGGCCACATCGATCGTTTCAAAGCCTTCAAAGAGCACTGAACAGTCCCTATTTTTGAATTCCCTGCCGACCCCACATCAAGCTCGGCAACTCTTATTTTGAAGCAGTATCAACGCCCATTCAAGCAATAATCCAGCAATCGATTATTACTTTTAAAGCATCAATCAATGACCTTACCCAAGAACACATGGAACGCAGCGATCTGAAATTGGTACTCGCCGTACGCGAGCAGGGCAGCTTGGCCGCTGCCGCGCTGAGTCTGGACGTGGCACCGCCGGTCGTGACCAAACGCTTGGCGGCGCTCGAGGCCAAGCTTGGCCAAAAGCTGTTTCAGCGCACCACGCGGCGCGTGAGTGCAACCGCCGAAGGTGAAACATTGTGCGAGCGCGCCATCGTGCTACTCCAAGGATTTGAAGCCCTGGAGGCCGAACTGCAAGAGCGCAAGGCCGAACCGACCGGCTTGATCCGGCTCGCTGCGACCTTTGGTTTCGGGCGCTTGTGGCTGGGGCCGGCGCTGGCCAATTTTCAGGCGCAGCACCCGCGCATCGAGATTCAGCTGCAGCTCACCGAGCAATTGCCCGACCTGGCGGCCGACGGCTACGACGGCGCCATCTGGCTGTGGTCGGTCGACAGCCGGCAAGCGGCGCAATGGGTGTCTAGGCGGTTGGCGCGCAACCAGCGCGTGCTGGTCGCCTCCCCGGCTTATCTAAAGCAACACGGATTACCCGGCACACCGGAATCATTACAAGACCACGCCTGCCTCATCGTGCGCGAAAACGGCAA
>CANCCE010000158.1 GCA_947374505.1 Comamonadaceae bacterium
CCGCTCAGACGCCGCCGGATGCGTCTAAAACGACCCCACCAGCAGGACGACCAGAGCCCACCATTCAGCGCATTCACAACCAAGACGCGGGCTCGCGCATTGATGAGCTGCGCGTCGGTGGCGAAACTCAGAGCATCACGGTGCAGCCAGCCGCCAATGTCCCGCCCTACGAAGTCAAGCCCATCGATGCGTCCCGCAGCGGCGGCACCTCCGAATCGGGCACGGCCGGTTCGCGCTTTTGGAATATCCTGAAGTTTTAAGCGCCCGCACCGACCCCGCCACTCGTTTTCGTTTTCGTTTTCGTTTTTTATTGATTTTCAGGTTTCAGCATGGCTGTCTTCACCGAGGTCTCGCATGACGAGGCTGCTTCATTTTTACAGGCCTTGGGCCTCGGCGAGTTGCAGTCCATCAAGGGCTGCGCTGGTGGCATTGAAAACACCAATTACTTTGTTGATACCGATCAAGGTGAGTTCGTCCTGACGCTGTTTGAACGGCTGACCTTTGAGCAACTGCCTTTTTACCTGCAACTCATGAAGCATCTGGCTGAGCGTGGCATTCCGGTGCCTGATCCACAGGCCGCAGCCGATGCCCCCATTGTTCTGGTCAAGCCCCGCAAAGGAGCCGCCGCCAAACCAGCCGCACTGACCGACGTGCGCCCAGGCGCCATCTTGCACAGCCTCAAAGGCAAACCCGCTGCGGTCGTGAACAAACTGCGCGGCAGCAGCGAGTTAAATCCCCAGCCGGTGCATTGCGCGGCGGTTGGCGACATGCTGGCGCGCATGCATCTGGCCGGACGCGACTTCGACATGCAGCAACTGAATTTACGGGGTCTGCCTTGGTGGAATGAAACCGTGCCGGTGGTGCTGCCGTACCTCACGCAGGAACAGCGCACACTCATCGTAGGCGAGCTGGCATTTCAAAACCATGTGGCCGCGTCATCGGCTTATCAGGCACTGCCGCGAGGCCCGATTCACGCAGACCTGTTTCGTGACAACGTCATGTTTGACACCGACAGTCACCACCTTGAAGGCGGCCACAGCGACCAACTGACCGGATTTTTTGACTTTTACTTTGCCGGCTGCGATACTTTTTTGTTTGACATCGCCGTCTGCCTGAACGACTGGTGCATTGACCTGGCCAGCGGTGAAAACGATCCGGAGCGCGCCGATGCTTTTCTCAACGCTTACCAGGCGGTACGGCCACTGACAGCGCAAGAAAGGCAGCTGCTGCCGGCCATGCTGCGCGCCGGGGCGCTGCGCTTTTGGACCTCGCGTTTGTGGGACTTTCACTTGCCGCGAGACGCCGCCGTTCTCAAAGCGCATGATCCAGAACACTTTGAACGCGTGCTGCGTCAGTGCCTGTTGCAGCCCTACAGCTTGCCGACTTGAAGCCCGCCTATCCTTACCTGACACTGATCACATGAAACTCAACATTGTTCCTGCCCGTACCGGTGCCGCTTGGGTCAAACTGGGGATCCGGACTTTCTTCAAGCAACCGCTGGCCATGTCCGGCTTGTTCTTCATGTTCATGGCCTTGCTGTCAGTCGCCTCGCTGCTGCCCTTTGTCGGCAGCGCGTTGGCACTGGCGTTGTTGCCTGCGGCCACCTTAGGCTTGATGGCAGCCACCAAAGAAGCCACTGGCGGCAAATTTCCCATGCCGTCGATTTTGATCAGCGCTTTTCGAGCAGGACAGCAGCGCAAGCAAGCCATGATGGTGCTGGGCGCGCTCTACGCTGTGGGCTTTTTGGGACTGATGGGTGTGACCGCCCTGATCGACGGCGGGGAATTTGCCAAGCTCTATCTGGTCGGCGGCAAGATCACCGAAGAGATGGTCCTGCAAGGCGACTTTCAAACCGCCATGTGGGCCGCGCTGCTGTTGTACCTGCCGCTGTCACTGCTGTTTTGGCATGCCCCTGCACTGGTCCATTGGCATGGCGTGTCACCCGGCAAAAGCCTGTTCTTCAGTTTCATGGCCTGTTACAAAAATTTTGGTGCGCTGACGGTGTTCGGTCTGCTCTGGATCGGCCTGTTCATGGCCATGGGACTGGTCGTCACACTGATCGCCGCCCTGCTCGGCAACCCGGGTTTTGCCGCCATCGCCATGTTTCCGGCGGCGATGCTGATGGTGTCGATGTTCTTCACCTCGCTTTATTTCACGTTTGAAGGCAGTTTTGTGGCGGACTCTGACCCCTCCAGTGAGCCGGTTCACACCGTCGATATCAACGCTTGACCAGGCCCCTTACTTTTCACCCACTCAGGAGAATCTCATGCGCGCTGACAGCATTTTGCAGACCATTGGCAACACGCCCCATATTCGCATCAACCGCTTGTTCGGCCCGAAGGCACACGTCTGGATCAAGTCAGAGCGCAGCAACCCGGGTGGCTCGATCAAAGACCGGATTGCGCTGGCCATGATTGAAGCGGCTGAAAAAAGCGGGCAGCTGAAACCCGGTGCCACCATCATCGAGCCGACCTCTGGCAACACGGGTGTCGGCCTGGCCATGGTGGCCGCCGTCAAGGGCTACAAATTGATTCTGGTCATGCCCGACAGCATGTCGGTTGAGCGCCGCCGTTTGATGTTGGCTTACGGTGCCAGTTTTGACCTCACGCCGCGTGAAAAAGGCATGAAGGGCGCCATCGCCCGTGCCCAGGAACTGGCCGCCGCCACGCCCAACGCCTGGGTGCCGCAGCAGTTTGACAACCCGGCCAATATCGAGGTCCATGCACGCACCACAGCGCTTGAAATTTTGGCTGACTTCCCGGACGGTTTAGACGCCATCATCACCGGGGTTGGCACGGGCGGCCACCTCAGCGGTGTGGCGCAAGTGTTGAAAGCCAAATGGCCGCAACTCAAAGTGTTTGCGGTGGAGCCGACCCAAAGCCCGGTTATCAGCGGCGGCGCCCCTGCACCGCACCCGATTCAAGGCATTGGTGCCGGTTTTATCCCGAAAAACCTGTTGGTCGATTTGCTCGACGGCACGATTCAGGTAGACGCCGAACCGGCCCGTGAAATGGCTCGCCGCAGTGCCCGCGAAGAAGGCATGTTGGTCGGTATTTCAAGCGGCGCCACCCTCGCTGCGATTGCCCAAAAACTGCCGGAGTTGCCAGCCGGTGCCAAAGTGCTGGGCTTCAACTACGACACCGGTGAGCGTTACTTTTCGGTCGAAGGCTTTCTGCCGACTGAGTGAGTTCGCGCCGGCTTTGAATGTCGACTCAGCTGACGATGGTCAGCTTGGCGACGCTCAGTGCCAGCCACTTCACACCGTGACGCGTGAAGTTAATCTGGGCCCGGGCGTCGTCGCCCACGCCTTCGAGCATCAACACCTTGCCTTCACCAAACTTGGCGTGAAAGACTTCCGTGCCCGCTTTGAGACCGTGCGCCGGCGCTTCGCGCTGGGCCGGCACTGGCGGGTTGGCAAAGCGTTCGCCCGTACCACCGGTACGCGAGGCATAGGCCTTGGCCGCCCAGTCACCGCTCGAACCCGAGCCCCCTGAAGCACCGCCGCCCTGCCAGCCTCCGCCGCCAGCGCGACCCGCACTGCCAAAACCAGACCCGAAGCCCTGATTTTTAGGTGTGATCCACTTCAGTGCGGCCTCAGGCAGCTCGTCAAAAAAGCGGCTTTTCAGGTGGTAACGGGTTTGCCCGTGCAACATGCGCGTTTGTGAATGGCTCAGGTAGAGTCGTTGACGTGCCCGCGTGATGGCGACATACATCAGGCGGCGTTCTTCTTCCACGCCGTCACGGTCGCTCATGGCGTTTTCGTGCGGGAACAATCCCTCTTCAATGCCGGTGATGAAGACACAGTCGAACTCCAGCCCTTTGGAGGCGTGCACCGTCATGAGCTGCACCGCGTCTTGGCCGGCTTGGGCCTGGTTGTCACCCGACTCCAGCGCGGCGTGGGTCAAAAATGCCACCAACGGCGACAGCGTTTCGCCGGTTTCAGCATCGGGCGCCGGAAACTCCAAGGGCTCGTCGAGCAGCGCGGCATTCACGTTCAAGCCTTGGCTGGCGGGTGACTGGCCGATCGGATAACCGTGCTCGTCAATCGGCAAGGCCACGGCGTCGCGGCCAAAGCCTTCCATGCTCACAAAGGACTCGGCGGCGTTGATCAGTTCGCCCAAATTCTCCAGCCGGTCCTGGCCTTCTTTTTCGAGCCGGTAATGTTCTTGCAGGCCGCTGTATTGCAGCACCAACTCGATGATTTCACGCAGTGTGCAACCGCTGGTCTGCTCGCGCAGCACATCGATCTTGGCGACAAAAGCGCCCAGGTTGGTACCGGCCTTGCCGGTCACAGCACTCACCGCGTCGCTCATGGAGCAACCCGATGCACGAGCGATGTCTTGCAGTTGCTCAATGCTGCGCGCGCCAATACCGCGCGGCGGGAAATTAACGATGCGCAAAAAGCTGGTGTCGTCGTTCGGGTTCTCCAGCAAGCGCAAGTAGGCCAGTGCGTGCTTGATCTCGGCCCGTTCAAAAAAGCGCAAACCGCCGTAGACACGGTACGGCATGCCGGCGTTGAATAGCGCGGTTTCCATCACCCGACTTTGGGCATTGCTGCGGTACAAAAGCGCGATCTCTTTGCGCAGAGTGCCGTCGCGCACCAGTTGCTTGACCTCGTCGACAAACCACTGCGCTTCAGCGAAGTCGCTGGTCGCTTCGTAGACGCGCACCGGCTCGCCGGGGCCGGCTTCGGTGCGCAGGTTCTTGCCTAGACGCTTGCTGTTGTGGCTGATGAGGTGATTCGCCGAATCCAAAATGTTGCCGAAGCTGCGGTAGTTGCGCTCCAGCTTGATTTGATGCTGGACATGGAACTCACGCACAAAATCCGACATGTTGCCGACGCGCGCACCCCTGAAAGCGTAAATGCTCTGGTCGTCGTCGCCCACCGCCACCACTGAGCCGCCGGGCATCGCGTCTGCGCCGGCGGGTGCGTCGTCGCCCTGCCCGGCCAGCATCTTGATCCAGGCATATTGCAGCTTGTTGGTGTCCTGAAACTCGTCAATCAGGATGTGGCGAAAACGCCGCTGATAGTGCTCGCGCACGGCAGCGTTGTCACGCAGCAGCTCGTAGCTGCGCAGCATCAGCTCACCAAAATCGACCACGCCTTCGCGCTGGCATTGCTCTTCGTACAAAGCGTAAATCTCGGCCTTCTTGCGGCTTTCTTCGTCGCGCACCGGCACGTCTTTGGCACGCTGGCCATCTTCCTTGCAGGCGGCAATGAACCAAGCCAGCTGCTTAGGCGGAAAGCGCTCGTCATCAATGTTGAATTGTTTGCACAGGCGCTTGATGGCCGAGAGCTGGTCTTGGGTGTCCAGAATCTGAAAACTCTGCGGCAGATTCGCCATCTTGTAATGCGCCCGCAAAAAACGGTTGCACAGGCCGTGAAACGTCCCGATCCACATGCCGCGCACATTCACCGGCAGCATGTCCGAGAGGCGGGCCATCATCTCCTTGGAAGCCTTGTTGGTGAAGGTGACCGCCAAAATGCCGCCGGGCGAGACCTGACCGGTTTGCAGCAGCCAGGCAATCCGGGTGGTCAGCACCCGCGTTTTGCCGGAACCCGCACCGGCGAGGATGAGCGCATGCGTGTTGGGCAGCGTCACCGCAGCCAATTGCTCAGGATTTAGATTGTGGAGAAGGGGGGAGCTGGAGGCGGCATCTGCAAACATCCACCCATTGTAGAAAGGCCTGCGGGCATTCGCAGCGACATATAGCGCTTATATGCAGGACAGCTAAGCGGCCCGGCCGCGACGGCCTTAGAATCGGTCACCGGGCCCAAGTCATTGCGCCCGGTTTTGTGTTTCTGGCGCAGTCTTTCTGCCTGCCAGCCGACATCAGCCGGTGCAACCCAAGCGCCCATCAATGTGAACAACAGACTGATGGAGAGCTTGGACCATGGAAATTTTTGACTACGACAACATCCTGCTGCTGCCGCGCAAATGCCGCGTCGAGAGCCGTTCCGAATGCGACGCCAGCGTGACGCTGGGCGGCCGTAGTTTTCGCCTCCCGGTGGTGCCCGCCAACATGAAAACCGTGGTGGACGAATCCATCTGCACGTGGATGGCTGACCACGGCTACTTTTACGTCATGCACCGCTTTGACCTCGACAACGTGGAGTTCGTCAAACGCATGAAGGCCCGCGGCAGTTACGCCTCCATCTCACTCGGCGTCAAACCGCCAGACTACACCACGGTCGACCAGTTGGTCATCCTCGGCCTGGTGCCCGAGTACATCACCATCGACATCGCCCACGGCCATGCCGACAGCGTGAAAAACATGATCGCGTATCTGAAGGAAAAACTGCCGGCATCTTTTGTGATTGCCGGCAACGTGGCCACACCGGAAGCCATCATTGACTTAGAGAACTGGGGCGCTGACGCCACCAAGGTTGG
>CANCCE010000159.1 GCA_947374505.1 Comamonadaceae bacterium
TGGAAACCGTCAACACCTACGAAGGCACACACGACGTACACGCTTTGATCTTGGGCCGCGCGCAAACCGGTCTGCAGGCTTTTTATTGAAGCCCACAGCACGTTGATGAGCCGCACATGATTCCTGCGCTCGGCGAATTCAAAGCCATCGCGGCAGCGTTGCTGTTGCCGCCGGCCTCGCCATTGTTGCTGGCGGCGGCCGGGCTGCTGTGTGTTCGCCGGGCCATCGGCCGGCTGCTCATCGCCGTGGGTTTGCTGGCGCTCTGGATGGTCAGCTGCAACGGCACCGCCGTCTGGCTGTCACAGCGGGTGCTGCCGCAAGTGATGGCGCTGGAGCCATCGCAACAGGCGCAACTTCGGGCATCCGGTGTGCAAGCTGTAGTCATTTTGGGCGGCGGCATTCAGCCTACTGCCCCCGAGTACGGCCAAGCTCAGCCCAATGCGTCAACAGCTGCGCGGCTACGCTACGGGATCCAACTGGCAAAGCATTCTGGCTTGCCTCTGGCATTTGCTGGTGGTGTTGGCTGGAGCAATGCCGGTCAAGCCGTTCCGAGTGAAGCCAGCACAGCCCAAGCCTTTGCGGCTGAAAACGGCTTGACCCTGCGCTGGACTGAAGACCAGTCCCGCGACACCGCCGAAAACGCCACCCGCATGCGTGACTTGCTGGCCCCTGCCGGCATCAACAGCATCGCTCTTGTCACCCACGCCTGGCACATGCCACGCAGCCAAGTCCTGTTTGAAAAAGCCGGTTTTACCGTACTGCCCTCGCCCATGGGTTTTGTGCTTGCAAGTGAGCAACCACTGCTGGAATGGCTGCCGTCAGCGAACGGGCTGTCCGCATCCCGGCACGTTCTGCGTGAGTGGCTGGCCTTGCAACTTCGCAGCACGACCGGCTGACGCAGGTTAATTTGACCAAGCCCCAAAACGCGAGCGACACCATGAAGCGCGCAAATGCGCCTCCCATGGCATGACCCCATGCTGAGCCAGTCATGTCCAGATAAGCACCCTCTGATTCCATCGGTAAAATCAATTTCTTTTCATACACGCACGTCGCCCAGCACCATGAACTACGAACAAGCCCGCTTCAACATGATCGAGCAGCAAATCCGCCCTTGGGAAGTGCTGGACAACCAAGTCTTGGCACTGTTGGCCGTGGTCAAGCGTGAAGACTTCGCACCGCTGGCCCACAAGTCGCTGGCTTTTGTCGACATGGAAATTCCGCTGCCACCGCAAAGCAACCCCAGTCAATGCATGTTGGCGCCCAAAATTGAGGCCCGTATCCTGCAAGACCTGAATGTGCAAAAGCACGAAAAAGTGCTGGAAATCGGCACAGGTTCGGGCTACATGGCCGCCCTGCTGGGACACCGCGCGCAGCAAGTCATCAGCCTTGAAATTGAGCCTTCGCTGGCGCAAAGCGCGCGTGACAACCTGCAAAAAGCAGGCGTCTACAACGTCGAAGTTTTACAGCTCGACGGCAGCGCTCTGCTGGCCCCCGGCGCCGCTGAAAAAGCTGGTGTTCAAGGCCCGTTTGACGCGATTGCGCTGAGTGGCTCGGTGGCCGAAGTTCCCGCCGAATTGCTGGCACTGCTGAAAGTCGGCGGGCGTCTAAGCGCCATCGTTGGCGAAGAACCCATGATGCGCGCCACCTTGATCACGCGCACCGGCGAACAGGCTTTTAGCACCACCCAAGCGTGGGACACGGTTGCACCACGCCTGCTGAATTTTCCTGAGCCATCCAAGTTCACCTTCTGACACCTTCACAACAAAACAAGCATGATCCCGCAAGTTTCACCAAGCCAATTTTCAAGTTGGCGCGACAGTGTGGCGGCCACCGCCAGCACGCCTTTGACACCGGTGCTGCTCGACGTACGAGAGCCTTGGGAAGTGCAAACCGCCTGCGTCAGCGAAGACGGCTTCAAGTTGCTGACCATTCCCATGCGTGAAGTGCCGGCACGACTGGCTGAACTGGATCCAGACCAACCCGTTGCTTGTCTGTGCCACCACGGCATGCGCAGCCTGCAGGTGGCCAATTTCCTCGTGCAAAGCGGTTTCTCCGAGGTCGTTAACCTGCAAGGCGGCATTGACGCCTGGTCGCATGAAGTGGACCCGTCAGTGCCACGCTATTGATTTTTAACTCGGCTATTTTGCCTCTTGCGTCTACTTTTCAGAACCATCATGAGAACAATAAAAATGCGCGTTCCTTCTTTGCTATCTTTTGCTGTGGCCAGCATCTGGGCCACCTGTCTGCCGATGGCAGAGGCACAAAGTCTGGTTGATTTGTATGACTCTGCACGCGCCTTTGATGCGAACTATTTATCAGCCCGCTTGCAATACGATGCTAATTTGGCGCGCGCCGATCAAGCCCTCGCGAATATTTTGCCAACGGCTGGTTTGTCCGCTGGCGCAACGCGGACAGACTTCCAAACGTCCTTGGCACCCACACTCACCCGACCCTTTAACGCTGAAAATGCCACCCTCAGCGCTACGCAGCCCCTCTACCGACCTGGCAACTGGGCGACCTACGAGCAGGGTAAAAAACAGGTCTATCTGGCACGGGCACAACTTGACACCGCAGAGCAAGACCTGATCGTGCGCACCAGCCAAGTTTATTTTGACGTGCTGGCCTCACAAGACAGCCTGACCTTTGTCAAAGCGCAAAAAGCCGCAGTGGCCGAGCAACTGGCCTCAGCCCAGCGCAACTTTGAAGTCGGTACCGCCACCATCACCGACTCGCGTGAAGCACAAGCGCGCTACGACCTTGTGATCGCCCAGGAAATTGCCGCCGAGAACGATTTGCGTGTGAAAAAATTAGCGCTTGACCAACTGGTCGGTAAAGCCGGAACGCAGCCTCTTGGCTTGGCGGCGCCCTTGGTTTTGCCCACTGTCGTGCCCGTCGATGTCAACACCTGGGTGTCGCAGTCTGAAGCTGCCCACCCCGGCATTCGGTTAGCGCAAAGCAACTTCGAGATTGCTCGCCTTGAGGTTGATAAAGCCGAAGCCGGCCACAAGCCCACGCTCGATTTGGTCGCCAGCTACGGCGGCACCCGCAATCCCAGCGGGACTTTTACCACCACCTCCAGCTCGAACACCACCACCTCCACCGTTGGCCTGAACTTCAACATGCCGCTGTTCGCCGGCTTCGCCACACAAAACCGAATCCGTGAAACCTTGTCGCTCAGCGACAAGGCCCGCACCGACCTGGAAGGCGCCCGTCGCACCGTCGCACTGAGCACGCGCACCGCCTTTTTTGGTTTACTCTCGGGTCAAGGGCAAGTCAAGGCGCTGGAAGCCGCTGAACTGTCCAGCCAAAGCGCGCTCGACGCCAACAAACTGGGTTATCAGGTCGGCGTGCGCATCAACATCGACGTGTTGAACTCACAGAGCCAACTGTTCCAGACCAAGCGTGACTTAGCCCGTGCCCGTTACGACGTGCTGGTCGGTGGCCTGCGCCTGCGTCAGGCAAACGGAACGCTGACATCTGACGACCTGCAAGCGATCAGCGGCTTGCTACTGAAGTAAGTTAAGCGGGCGACAACAACGGCCTCAGAGCGTCAACGGTGCGCGTCGCTGCGCCACCGTGTCGTGCGGAAAATTGATGTGCTGCAACCGCTGCGGCTTGCAACTCGTGCTGCGACCGCAACAGCGCCAAAGCCTTCTGCACGCCTTGGGCCATGTCTTTTGTTCGGTGGGCAGCGCCTTCGGCTTCAGCCAAGGCGGCGGCTTCCGCAAAATTAAAGGTGTGCGGGCCCATCACCACCGGGCAAGCGCAGGCTGCAGGCTCGATCAGGTTTTGACCACCCAACGCTTCAAAACTGCCACCCAACAAAGCCAGATCGCTCAACGAGTAGTAAAGCGCCATCTCGCCCAGCGTGTCGCCCAGCCAAACGTCAGCCTGCTGCGCATCAGCGCTCTGCGCTGGGCCGTCCGGCCAACTGGAGCGACGCGAGACACGCAGGCCTTGTTGTTCGATCAACCGCTGCACGGTGTCAAAACGCTGCGGGTGACGCGGCACAACGAGCACACGCAAGCGCGGCCCAAGCCCCATGACCGCCGCACCCAGCACGCCCTGCGCCACCAATTGCCGAATGAACTCGGTCTCTTCGCCCTCACGCGAGCTGGCCAGCATCAGCACGGACTGGTGATGCTGCTCCCGCCATTGCCGCGCCAAGGCCTGTTGCGCCGCATCGGGTTTGGCGTCAAATTTAAGGTTGCCAAGGACAGCGGCCACGGGTGCGCCAATCTGCTGCAAGCGCAGCGCATCGGCCTCGGTCTGCGCAAACACAGCGGTCAGCGCACGGTAGGCCGGTCGTGCCAGACACGCCATGCGCACTGCACCGGCCAGCGACTTTGCCGACAATCGCGCATTCACCAGCACCACCGGCACTTGCTTCGTCTGTGCGGCTGCCAAGAGTTGCGGCCACACCTCGGTCTCCAGCAAGACCCCTAGGCGCGGTTTGAAATGCGTCAAAAAACGCTCAACCGCCACCGGGCTGTCCCACGGTTGCCACACCTGAACATCGCCCGGCTGCAGCAAGCTGGCGCCTTCTGCGCGGCCAGTGGCCGTGCCGTGCGTCAACAGCACGCGCAAACCCGGACAGACCTCACGCCAAGCCCTTAGCAAGATGGCGGCCGTGCGCGTCTCACCCAGCGACACCGCATGCACCCAGACCAATTCGCTGCGGGTTTCGGGCGGCTGCTGGTAGACGCCGAAGCGTTCAGGAATAGCCTCGGCATAACCCGGCTCGGCCACTGCCCGGCGCGCCAGTTTGCGGCGCAACAAGGGCGGGGCGGCCTGCATCAGCACGCCGTACAGCTTGAGTGCGACGGACTCCGCCTTAGAACGGACAAAACTCACGGGGCGTGTTGACAACGCGACCTCGGCGTTGCGGCGGTTCAGTGCGCGGCCTCGCCAACACGGGCGTCTGGCTTGACGCTGTGCAGCAGCTGCAACATGTCTTTTTCAATCCGCTGCAAGGCCTCGGGTGTTTGCCCTTCAAAGCGCATCACCAGCACCGGCGTGGTGTTGGACGCACGGATCAAACCGAAGCCATCCGGCCAGTCCACGCGCACACCATCGATGGTGGAAATTTTGGCGGGAGCCGCAAAACTCACTTGCTGGATCAGCTTGTCCACAATCGCATGGGCTTCGCCCTCAGCGCAAGTCACGTTCAGTTCAGGCGTGCTGTGGCTGGTCGGCAAAGCGTTGAGAACAGCGCTGGCGTTGGCACTGCGGCTGACGATTTCGAGCAGACGGCCACCCGCATAAGTGCCGTCGTCAAAGCCGAACCAGCGCTCTTTGAAAAAGATGTGTCCACTCATTTCACCGCCCAGCGGGCTGTTCAACTCTTTCATGCGCGCTTTGATCAGTGAGTGGCCCGTTTTGTAAATGTGCGGAATGCCACCGGCCGCTTCGATGGCCGGGGCGAGTCGCTGCGAACACTTGACGTCAAAAATAATATTGCCGCCGGGCACGCGCGACAACACGTCTTGCGAAAACAGAATCATCTGACGGTCGGGGTAAATATTCTGCCCGTCCTTGGTAACGATGCCGAGACGGTCGCCGTCGCCATCAAAAGCCAGACCCAATTCGGCATCGGTATTTTTGAGCGCCGCGATCAAGTCACGTAAATTTTCAGGCTTGCTCGGGTCGGGATGATGATTAGGGAAATTGCCGTCGACCTCGCTGAAGAGTTCAGTCACCTCGCAACCCAAGGCCCGGAAAATACCCGGCGCCGAAGCACCGGCAATGCCGTTGCCGGAATCGACCACGATCTTCATCGGCCGCGTCAAGCGAATGTCGGAGACGATGCGTTCAACGTACGCTGGCAGCACGTCCACTTCGCGAATACCGGCAGGCGTATCCACCAGCTGCCAACTGTCGGCTTCCATGATGCGGCGCAAGGCCTGGATTTCTTCACCGTAAATCGCTCGACCCGCCATCACCATTTTGAAGCCGTTGTAGTCTTTCGGGTTGTGGCTGCCGGTGACCTGAATGCCACTGTTGCACAAGGTATTTGCCGCGAAATAAAGCATCGGCGTGGTCACTGCACCAACGTCAATCACCTCGACGCCGACTGCCCGCAAACCCCGCATCAAAGCAGCACTGAGCGAAGGGCCGCTGAGCCGACCATCGCGCCCCACCGCCACCGTGCGTTCGCCTTCAGCCAAGGCAACGGTGCCAAAGGCTTTGCCCAAAGCCTCTGCAACGTCTTCATGAATCGTAGTAGGCACCACACCGCGGATGTCGTAGGCTTTGAAAATCGAGGGAGTCACATGCATGAAAAAAGCTTTCTGGGTGACGACAACAAGACGCCGTCTTTCAAACAATTGTAGGCCGCGACGCCTACAAACACAGCAGGACAAGACGCCGCCAC
>CANCCE010000160.1 GCA_947374505.1 Comamonadaceae bacterium
AAGGTCGTCAGCAGCGCTGACAGCCTCGATCAGCATCTGACCCATTCTGCCGGTAGCACCCGCAATAGCAATCTGCAGCGGTTGCGGCGCTGCGCCCGTCGTGTCCGCGCTCACTGACGTGGGCTTTCGAGTGGCGGGTAGCTGGTGACAGGCGGTTGGGCGCGCATGGCCTCAGTCTCAGGCGTTGAATCAGGGGAGGACATTTTTTTGGCAGCAGCTTCCAGCTGGGCTGGGGTGGCTTCAAGCGGCGGGACCTTACCGAGTTTGCGGCGCTGGTCCATTTTGGCAATGAACTCGGTCTCGCTGGGCATGGTGTCGCCAGCAAAGGTGTCGAGCAAGTCGCCTTTGAAGAAGACTGAATAGTTGAACGACTGAGCCGTCACGCCTTGGCGCTGCATCGTGAAGACATAGTCCCAACGATCGGCGTGAAAAATGCTCGCCAACAAAGGGGTGCCGAGCAAATTGCGCACGTCGTTGCGGCTCATACCGGCACGCAATTGCGCGACTTGTTCGCTGGAAATGAAATTGCCCTGAACGACATCGGCCCGGTAAGGGGTGATCCAGTTGACGGGATTGAATGCACTGGCGCTCGTTCTGGACGGCGCGGTGTTGGTGCTGGAGCAAGCTGCCAGCAGTGCGCACGCTGCGACGATCAGACCAGCCATGAGGGGGGAGCGGTGGTTTACAGGCATGACAATATGTGTGGCGATATGATGGATCATTGTAGCGGCTGGGTACAGTTGGACATTGGGTGCGACGCCCTGTTCATCCCCTGAAAATTCCCTGAGAAAATCCATGAGCAACATTGATGAATTGAAAAGTACCGGCCTCAAGGCAACGCTGCCGCGACTGAAAATTCTTGAGATTTTTCAAATCGGTAAGCAGCGACACATGACCGCTGAAGATGTCTTTCGGGTGCTGCTCGAAGAACGTTCCGACATCGGCCTGGCCACGGTCTATCGGGTGTTGGCCCAGTTTGAACAAGCCGGCTTGCTGAATCGTAGCAACTTTGAGTCGGGCAAGGCTGTTTACGAGATCAATGAGGGGCAGCACCATGACCATCTGGTCTGTCTGGACTGTGGCAAGGTAGAGGAGTTTTACGATGCCGAGATTGAAAAGCGGCAAAACGACGTGGCGCAGACCAAGGGTTTCACGATCGCCGACCATTCACTGTCTATCTACGCTAATTGCACCAAGACGGCCTGTCCGCATCGGACGCTGTCAAGGCGCCTTCATCCTTGATACCTGAGTCATCGGCAGGGTTTCTGCGTGTGCTTTTAATTTAGTCGCCGCTTTCCATGGCCTTGCGGTGCCGCTCCACAAAATCTTGGTAAGTGTTGACACCGCGCAGTTGCAAGATGGCGTTGCGTACCGCGGCCTCTACCAGTACAGCGATGTTACGACCGGCCTCGACCTGAATGATCACTTTGCGCACGGGAATGCCGAGCAAGTCCTGCGTCAGGGGCTCATACGGAATGCGCTCGTATTCACGTTCCAGCGTTTCACGCCGGACCAAATGCACAATGAGCTTGAGCCGGAGCTTGCGGCGGACGGCGGTCTCGCCAAAAATCGCTTTGATGTCAAGCAAACCGATGCCGCGCACCTCGAGCAGATTTTGCAAGAGTTCGGGGCATCGGCCTTCAATCGTGGTTTGGTTGATGCGGAAAAGATCGACGGCGTCATCCGCCACCAAGCCATGACCGCGTGAAATCAGTTCAAGTCCGAGTTCGCTTTTGCCGAGGCCGGATTCGCCCGTGATCATCACGCCCATGCCCAGAATATCCATGAATACGCCATGCATGGAGGTGCGGTCAGCAAAGTGCTTTGACAGGTAAGCGCGCAGCACGTCAATCACGAAGGCGGCAGATTCTGACGTGGCGAACATCGGTAGCTGGCCGCGTTCGCACATGGAAATCAAGGTGTCAGGCGCGGTCTGGCCATCCGCCACGACCATCACCGGGGGTTCTAAAGTGATGATGCGGGAGATGCGACGCGCGCAGTCTTCCTTGCTGCTCTTGGTCAGGTAAGCGACTTCGCGCTCGCCCAGAATTTGCACCCGGTAAGGGTGGATGTAATTCAGGTAGCCGACCAAGTCAGCACCGGAGCGGGCAGCCCGCACAGCCACTTCGTCGAAGCGACGATCCGAAGCACCGAGCCCTGCGACCCACTGCCATTTCAGTGCGGCGCGGTGATCTTCAAAGAGGGCTTCAGCGCTGATAACGGAGGGCTTCATGCAAGTCTTCGGGTGACGCTCAGGGGTGCTTGTGAGTCGAATGCCAGGTGGAGATGAGTTGGTGCAGGTCCGCGGCCGAAGGGCTAAGTTTGAGTTGCTCGCGCAACCCGCTGTCGCTCAACAGTTCGGCAATTTCCGACAAAATTTCTAAATGTTTTTGCGTTGCTGCTTCAGGCACCAACAGAAAAATCAACAACCGAACGGCTTGCTCATCAGGGGCGTCAAAGCCAATCGGGGCGGCCAGTTGGAAGACTGCCGCCAAGGGTGCCTTCAAGCCTTTGATGCGTCCGTGCGGAATCGCAACGCCGTGGCCCAAGCCTGTGGAGCCGAGCCTTTCGCGGGCAAACAGGCTGTCAGTGACGAGGGCGCGGTTCAGCCCGTGCAGGTTTTCAAAAAGCAAGCCAGCTTCTTCGAACGCGCGCTTCTTACTGGTGGCTTCAAGGCCGACCAAAATTTGGGCAGGGGGGAGTATTTGCGAAAGACGGTTCATAACAATCTTCAAGTCGCCGAATTATGCACTTGCTCAGACCGCGACGAACGAGAGCACATAAAAAAGCCGCCAGATGTGTGTGGCGGCTAGGTCAGGCCTGACTGCCCTGACTGGGCAGGAGCAGCAAGAAAAACGCTGAACGTTAATCCTGATACTTGGCTGCCACATGGTGGTGGGCTTGGGTCTTTTCCTTGTGCCGACCGACTTGGCGGTCCAATTTGTCCGCCAGTTCATCGACTGCCGCATAGAGGTCGGCGTGCGAGCTTTCTGCGAACAGATCGCGACCTTTAACGTGCACATTGCATTCGGCGCGTTGTCGAAGTTCTTTTTCTTTCATGTTGTCGACTGTTAAGAGGACTTTGATGTCGACCACCTGGTCAAAATGTCGGGCAATTCGATCGAGTTTCGTGGTCACATAACCACGCAGGGCGGGGGTGACTTCAAGGTGGTGGCCGCTGATCGTCAAGTTCATAAAAGACTCCTTTTCCATTGGGAAGGGGTTTTAAAAGAGGCCGCAGGACGGATGTCACTGATGGCTTACGGAACTTCGCTTGCGAATTAACTATGCGCCTGAAGGCCGCTAATTGCAAACTTGTGATGCAACAAATCGCAGCGTTTTCTGCAGCGCTTTAGGGATGATCTGTCCGTGAGTTGGGCATGACCTCGATTTATGAATGACGACGACTTTAATTTTGGCTGGATATTTATATTTGTAGTTTTTTGGTACTCATTAATTCGGTGTCGTTGGCGTGTATTTTTTTTAATTACTTTTGAGTTGTCATCCGTGAGGGGGCATGCGTTTGGTAAAACTTGGGCTCAGCTCAAATTTCAAGCTGCACCGCTGCAAAGGTTTTGAGTCGCGACGCCAATGCCATAATGCCGGCCATGTTCAATGACGGAGAAATCCTTGGAAAGCAGTCCTAGTTGCTAGCTTTCAATCCCGCAGGGTAACGACTGCGCTGGGGTTGAAAGCGATGCACATCCACCAACCCCGCCCCGTGCGGCCTTGTATGACCAAGCCCGTACGCGTCCGCCCTTGAATCCCAACGGGAGTCCTTCATGATTAACATTTTCACGCTCGTCAATGGGCGTCTTTTCCAGGAAGAAATCGAGTCACTGGAAGAGCTGTCCAAGTTCAACCCGATCTGGGTCGATCTGGAGTCCCCAACACCTGAAGAAAAATACTGGATCAAGCAGTATTACGGCCAGTCCATCCCTGACAACGTGATGGATGAAGACATTGAAGAGTCAGCCCGTTTTTACGAAGAAGACAACGGCGAGTTACATATTCGCTCAGACTTTTTGATTGCCGACGCCGATGAGCCGCGCACGGTTCGGGTCGCTTTTATCTTGAATCTGGTCAACGACGATCTGAAAAACAAGGGCGTTCTTTTCTCCATCCATGATGAAGACGTTCCCGTGTTTCGGCTGCTGCGGATGCGGGCCCGCCGCTCTCTCGGACTGATCGAAGACGCGAAAGAAGTCTTGCTCAAATTGTTTGACGCAGACGCGGAGTATTCAGCCGACACGCTAGAAGGTATTTATGTCGACCTGGAAAAAGTCAGCACCAAAGTGCTTTCAGGTGACCTGACCGATGTGATGGCTGGCGAGGTGCTGGGAGCGATTGCCCGGCATGAAGACTTGAGCGGGCGGATTCGCCGCAACATGATGGACACCCGGCGCGCGGTGAGCTTCATGATGCGCAGCAAGATGCTCAATGCCGAACAGTTTGAAGAGGCTCGGCAAATTTTGCGGGACATCGATTCGCTTGACTCGCACACGGCCTTTTTGTTCGACAAGATCAACTTTTTGATGGACGCGACCGTGGGTTTTATCAACATCAATCAGAACAAGATCATCAAGATTTTCTCGGTGGCCAGTGTGGCGTTGTTGCCGCCGACTTTGATTGCCAGCTCCTACGGCATGAACTTCAAGTTCATGCCGGAGCTGGATTGGTCGCTGGGTTATCCGTATGCGTTGGCGTTGATGGTGGCCAGCGCCTTGGTGCCGATGTGGTACTTCCGCCGTCGTGGTTGGTTGAAGTAGGCCGCGGGCTGCCGGTTTGAGCTTAGGCCGGTTCCGGCAGCGATCGCACCAACTCATCCATGATGCGCTGCGCATATCGGCTCGCCACCTCTGCTACAAAAGTCGGAAAGTCGATGTGAGCTGTGTCATCGGCGCGATCCGAGATGGTGCGCATGGCCGCAAACGCCACGCCATAGTCGGCGCAGACTTGGGCCACGGCGGCACCCTCCATTTCGACTGCCAGCGCCGTATGTCCTGCGTCTTGCAAGGCCGCTTGCAAATGCTTGGATTCGTTGGCGCTGGAGACAAAACGATCGCCGCTGGCGATCAGTCCACAATGTACTTGTGCGCCAGCCAGCAGCGGTGAAACGACCTGGTTTGAGCCGGCCAGCGCACGGCCTGCCGCCTGCGTGAGCAGGGCGGTGAGAGTCGGGTCACAGGGAAAGCGCGAGCGACCGTACAGAGGCACTTCGTAGCGCGGAAAAAGCGGCGAAGCATCGAGGTCATGCTGGATGAAGTCGTGTGCGACCACCACATCTCCGACCTTCACGCCTGGCGCCAAGCCGCCGGCCACACCAGTGAAGACAATCCGGCTGGCACCCAAGTGCCCGATCAGCACGGCGGCCGTTAACGTTGCAGACACTTTGCCAATCCGCGACAAGCCCAGCGCGACGTGCTGGCCATGCAGGTCGCCCAGCCAGAAATCACGCCCGGCCACGGTTTGTTTTCGCGCGCCTTGGAGTTGTTCGAGCAAGCCATGTTGCTCCGCGGGAAGTGCGCTCAAGATCGCCGTCAGCGACCGGCGCGATGCAGGATTCATTTTTTATCGCGCAATTCTCGGCGCAGAATTTTCCCGACCGGTGTTTTCGGAAGGTCTGTCCTGAACTCAATCACCTTGGGCAGCTTGTAGCCGGCGAGGTTGGCTTTGCAGAAATCCCGCACTTGCGATTCTGTCAACTCAGGGTTCCGCTTGACAATCACCAGCTTGACGGCTTCGCTGGTTTTTTCATCGGGCATGCCGATGCAGGCGCATTCGAGGACGCCATGCAACTGGCTCACCACGTCTTCGATCTCGTTCGGATAGACGTTGAAGCCACTGACAAGGATCATGTCTTTCTTGCGGTCGATAATTTTGAAAAATCCGTCTTTGTTGACAACACCAATGTCGCCTGTTTTGAAGTAACCGTCTGGCGTCATGGCCTTGGCCGTTTCATCCGGACGTTGCCAATAACCGGCCATGACTTGTGGACCTTTGATGGCGATCTCGCCGGGCTCACCGGTCGGCACCTGCTGGCCGTCGTCGTCGAGCAGCTTGAACCAGGTGCTGGGAATCGGCACGCCGATGGTGCCGGTGAATTGGCGGCTGGTGGCGGGGTTGCAGCTGGCCGAAGGCGAGGTTTCAGACAGCCCATAACCTTCGCATATCGGGCAGCCGGTTTTTTCGAGCCACAGTTTGGCCACAGCGCTCTGCACGGCCATGCCACCACCCAGGGACACTTTCAGGTGTGACCAATCGACTGAATTGAAGTTGGGGTGGTGGGCGAGCCCATTGAACAGCGTGTTGACGGCCGGAAAAATATGCACCTGGTGCTTGGCGAGCTCTTTGAGGACCGCCGGCAAGTC
>CANCCE010000161.1 GCA_947374505.1 Comamonadaceae bacterium
CACAGCGACTCTTCGATGACATGACCCAGATTTGACGTTGTCAGCACCGCATACCAAGAGAAAATTTCGGCGATAAGAATCATGGGAACGACAGCGTGAGACACCATGATGCCAACCTGATTTTCAGTTGTCCGTGCAATGCCTCTAGAAAGCATGGCCCATTGCGCTACAAAACATAATTCTGCGATGGTGGCGACCGACCGCCCAACAACCACACTGGAAAGCCAAGAATCAATCAAGCACAAGCGCTGGATGTCGAATACCGGCAACACAGAACGATAGGCACATCCAAAGACATAACCGGCAGACAGAATGATCTGTACACGGATGGCCGCCCATGATGCGGGGTCGAATGATAGAGACCTGCGCCACAGGTGGGTTGCTGAGGCCGTCCATGCCATCACATTGATCAAGCTCACGGCGCAAAGCAATGCCCACCATGTCCATACAGACGTCGTCATAGTCTTCTTCTTTCTCCGCAAATGGGTCAAGTGACCCGTGCTTTTTGCCTCTGCACTAGATCATTTTGAATTGATAAATAAACGATACATATCGTTTATACGCTTTTAATGCATTGGCGTACAACAAATTAATTGCAAGAGATGGTGATGCCTGCTGAGTTCTGGCGTCTCAAAATTGCCATCAAGATTTCATGAAACATCGCTAAGGTTGAGTTCCTTATTTGTGGAGTTTTATTTTGAGATCTTTTTCTACGACTGCATTGTTGGTTGCCGTGAGCTGTTGGGGCGGGTTGTCGTGCGCCGTATTGGCGCAGGCGAACCCCGTCGCAAACACAACAAAACCATTGGTCATCTTGGTCAGTCTGGATGGGTTCAAGCCAGCCTATGTATCTGAAGCGGAAACACCTCATTTGTTCCATTTGGCCCAGCAGGGCTCTCAGGCTAAGGGTTTGATTTCAGCTTTTCCATCGTTGACGTTCCCCAATCATGTGACGCTGGTGACGGGCCAAACACCGGACCACCACGGTATTGTGAACAACACCATGACAGATTCTGCGACGACTCAGCGTTTCACGCTCGGCTCGCGCGAAGCCGTTGAGAATCCGATGTGGTGGCAAGAAGCTCGTCCTTTGTGGGTGACTTTGAGGCAGCAGGGAAAGATCGCCTCCACGTTGTTTTGGCCCGGATCTGAGACGCCCATTCAAGGCATGATGCCCAACGATTGGTTGCGTTACAACCATGACATGACGCATCAGGCTCGTCTGGAAACTTTGTTGGGCTGGCTGTCACGCACTGAAGCGCAGCGACCGGATTTTGTGACGCTGTATTTTTCAGACGTTGATTCTGCTGGGCACAGCGCTGGACCTGACAGCGAAGCCGTGCGGTCAGCCACCCGAAAAGTGGATCAATCCATCGGTCATTTGGTGGAGACACTGAAGCAGCGCGATCTATGGACCCGGACGACGTTGGTGATCGTGTCAGACCACGGCATGGCTTCAGCGCCTCCTCAAAAAGTGATTCAAGTCAAAACGGCTTTAGCCGCATTCCCTGATGCAAGCTGGGAGTGGTTGGGTGCTACGGCAGGGGTTCGCCTGAACGGGGAGCCGATACAAGATGTGATGACAGCGTTGTCAACGCTGTCACATGTGGCTTGCTGGCCCAAGGCATTGCTACCCGCACGATTTCGTTTCGGTAGCCACCGCCGGATTCCCGATATTGTTTGTTTGTCGGATGTCGGTTACAGCGTTTCCGACAACCCCGAGCGCAAAGGCCCTTTGGGTCAGCATGGCTATGACCCGGAGCTGACCGACATGCATGGCATTTTGATTGTGTCAGGCCCCCACATTCGCCAAGCGCAACTCGGACTGGTCAACAACCTCGAGGTGTATGGGCTGCTGGTCAACCTATTGAATGTTCAAGGTGAAAAAAACGATGGTGAAAACACCTTGTCACCGCTTGTCCTTGAACCAGCCTCAGCGGCAGGCATGCCCTGACTTGAAAGAAAAATCTCAACCACAAAGTCAGTCACTGAAATCAAGTCAAACCGTCACGGCACCGTCACTTTATGTTTTTAACATTTACATAAATTAACACGCAAGATACGACATGAGCCGCTGGCCTGACGCACCGATCAAAAAACCCCGCATTGAAATCATTCCGATGATTGACGTGATGATGTTTCTGTTGGTCTTTTTTGTACTCATCAGCCTCAATGTCATTCCTGCGCTGGGTCTGAAAACCAAACTTCCGCAGTCCTCGCAAGCCAAGGAGGATCATCCGCCACTGCGCGTTGTGATCACCTTGCCCAAAGGCGAGGGCATTCAAGTTGAAGGTGAAGCAACGACTTTGAGCGCGCTGGCGGGCAAGCTGGAAACCAAGCGTTTGAGCAGCGGACGCATGCTTTCTGTCTTGATCAATGGTGATGAATCGGTCGAACTGCAGCGCTTGATCGACGTGATGGATTCACTCAAAGCCAGTGGCTTTGACAACTTATCCATTGCAGCCCGAAAACGCTGATTGGCGTCGCGATCCATGCAAACGCTTTACAGACAGCGCGAATTGATAGGCGGCACAAGTGCTGCGGTCATGCTGGGTGCACTTCTGCTGGTACTGGCTGCGCCAGTGATGGAAAAGACCCTCATGGCGGCAGTCGAAGTGACCCGTTTGCAATTGAGTGAGCCGGAGCCCGAAAGCAACGTCGTCCAGGACCAGCCGAAACCGATCACCAGCATCAGACCTCCCCCCGCCGCAACCCTGCCAGCGCCAAGCCAATCGTCCTTCAAAGCCGATGTGCCAAGTCCCACGTCGGTTGTCGCGCCCGTGGTCTCAAAAGCCGTTTCGACAGACGCTGGGCCGAGCGCAGCGGTCAGCCCCCTGGCTCTGCCACAGACGCCACCGACCAAAGTGGTCGAACCGCCTCGCCAGTCACCGCCGCCAGCAGTATCGCAAACGGTGGCTCAGACGGAGCGCTACGAAGCACAAATTTTGCGTTACCTCGAATCCGTCAAACGCTACCCCTCGAGCCGGGAAGCGCGTCAGACGCGACCCTCGGGGATTGTCACGGTTTGGTTTGATTTGTCACGTGCGGGCCAAGTGCTGGAGGCTGGCATTGAAAAAAGTTCGAACTCTTCGCTACTCGACGCAGTAGCACTCAAAACAGTTCGCACCGGAAATTTCCCCGTTTACCCGGAGGGAGTTTTTGCCAATGCCGACAAGCATCGCTTTTCTGCCCACCTCAGCTACGAACTGAAAACGACAGAGTAATTTTTTAACTTGGAGTAAATGATGACCTTGACAAACAAAGCTTTCAACCTGCGACCGCATGCCATCATGTTGGCCTTGCTGACGATCGGTGTCATGCCTGGCGCTCTGGCTCAAACCAGCACCAACGTGGGGACAGTGAGCGTCACCGGCGAAGGTGACAAACTCGGTAACGGCTTGATGATTGAAGAAGAATCCACAAAAAGCAAAAGCACCGTCACGCGAGCCGCCATGGAGAAAGTGGCACCGACAAGCAATCCCTTTCAATTGCTCGAACTCGCCCCCGGCGTCAGCTCTTACAACGTCGATGCCACGGGGCTGTTCGGTGGTCAGTTGAAGGTTCGCGGCTTCAACAGCGATCAGTTGGGTTTCACCATCAATGGTGCGCCGGTCAATGACTCGGGTAACTTCGCCGTCTACCCGCAGGAATACACCGACACAGAGAACCTCTGCGAAATTTTCGTCACTCAAGGGTCGGCAGACACTGAGTCTCCGCACGTGGGCGCTTCAGGCGGCAACGTCGGCATGGTCACTTGCGAGCCAACAGACGTCAGACGCGGTCGGGTTTCACAGACCTTGGGCCAAAACAATTTGTCGCGTACTTTTATGCGTATAGATACCGGCAAGCTTGGTGACTTCAAGGCTTTCGTTTCTGCATCGAAGACGACAGCAGACAAATGGAAGGGCCAGGGCGGTGCCGACAGAGAACACGTGGATGCGGGCTGGGCCTGGAATCTGAGTCGCGACACTTCTTTCAGCGGCAGCCTGCTCTACAACAAAGCCCTGAATAACAACTTCTTGTCTTTGACCAAAGCTGAATATGCGGCCAATGGCCCGAACTTCGATTATTCAGGTGTCGTCCCTCAGCACGTGGCCCCTGGTGCTGGTGCTCAGTCTGATTCCAGCACTGCAAATTTCGGTACGTCGTCATACAGTACGTCGCAGCCAGTCAGAACGGTCATGCCTTTCTATGGGTACGCACTCAACCCTTTTGAAAATTACCTGCTCACAACGCGTCTGGCAACCAAGGTCAACGATACATTGACCTTGTCGGCCGAGCCCTACTTCTGGAGCGGCTACGGCACGGGTGGCGTGCAACAAACATCGATCGGTGAAACCTCCGGCAGCAACCGGCTGGGTGGTGGTATCAGCGACATCAATAAAGACGGTGACACGCTGGACACCGTTGGTGTTTACCGCGGCAGTGTCACAAAAACCAGCCGCCCCGGTATCACTTTCAAGGCCAACTGGAATTATGACAACCATCGCGTCCTGGCCGGCTACTGGATGGAGCGTGCCGAGCACAAGCAGACCGCGCCAGCCACCACGGTGGACAACAACGGCAACATCACTGACATCTGGCTGAGTAATTCAGCTGACCTGCTGAAACGAGCTGACGGCACGCTGTACCAAAACCGCGACTGGCTGACCATCAACAAAGCCACCTCACTGTTTGCTCAGGACACCATTTCGCTGATGAATGGTCGCCTTGACGTCACGCCGGCAGTCCGCATGCCGAGCATCAAGCGCGACTTCACCAATAACGCCAGCGAAGGGTCTGCAAGCGGCGCCACTTACAACGTTCAGCGCACTTACGACGATGTCTTGCCCAGCTTGGGTGGCCGCTTCAAGATCGATGATCGATTCCAGCTGTTTGGCAATGTGACCAAGAACATGCGTGCACCGTCGAATTTTGCGTTGAGTGCCGCGGTGACAGGCGGGACGATTGTCAATGGCGTGCTGACCGGCAATACCCTGAACATCAATGATTCCGTGCAAAAGGAAACCTCTGTGAGCACAGAAGGCGGACTTCGCTACACGGGCGAGACTTTCAATGCATCTGCCACGCTGTTCAACACGAACTTCAATAACCGCATTGCAACCTCCTACGATCCGATCACTGCCACCACCCGGGATTACAACGTTGGTGATGTTCAAATGCGCGGTATTGAAGCTGAAATTGGCACCAAGCCCATCGGCGGCATGAGCTACTACAGCTCCCTGACGCTCAACGACAGCAAGCTGCAGAGCGACTACAGAAACGCCGCAAGCACCACTCTGGCGACCACGGGTAAGAAGTTGCCAGACATGCCTTCCGCTATGTTGGCCGCGTCGGTGCAGTACAGCACCGGCCCTTACCTGGTCGCATTGTCAGGAAAATACACCAGCCGCGTGTACTCGACTCTGATGAACGATGAGCAAATACCGGGTTACACCACATTCAACTTGAATGCGGCCTACAGAATGGCGTCTTCTACATTCTTTAAGAACACGACGTTGCGCTTGAACATGTCCAATATCTTCGACAAGCGTTACCTGGTCCTGAACCAAGGCAGCGGCTCCAGCATCACGACCACAGTCGACGCCACCAAGGCGGGTTCAGGTCTGCCGACTTACTACGTCAGCGCACCGCGTTTTGCCAGCGTGACACTCAGCACCGATTTCTAAGGATTCCAGTCATGCGCGATTTTTTGCACGACATCAGTTTTTACATCATGTACGGTGCAGCGGCATTGGCAGTGTTTGTGATCGTCGAGCGCTCAATCTTCTTTATGTTCAATAAAAAGAAGGCCGTTGCGCTCGCTCATCAAGCTGCTCAAGGTCCGGCTGAATGCTTAGAACTGGCGCTCAAGGAAAAGACAAGTGTGGCCAGCGAACTCGTGCAAAACCTGGTGCAAGCCCGCCAGCGTTTTGCTGGCAGCGATCTGGAGGCTGCAGGCGACGCAGCCTTGATCGCTGCCAAGGAGAAGTTGCAGCGCCACCTGTGGATGCTTGACACTATCGTGACTGCGGCACCGCTGCTAGGTCTGCTGGGGACCATTCTTGGCATTGTCGATACTTTTTACAGTCTCGCACAGTCAGGCATGTCGGACCCAGCCGGGGTCAGTTCCGGTATTGGTACCGCCTTGTACGCAACCGCTCTGGGCATCGGTATTGCGGTGGTGGGCTTGATGTTCTTCAACCTTTTCCAGGAACGTGTTGAACGCATCACTGACTCGCTCAAAGTCACGGTGTTGCAACTGAGCATGAGCGCAGATGCAAAGTCCTGAGAACTTTCACACAACTGACT
>CANCCE010000162.1 GCA_947374505.1 Comamonadaceae bacterium
CCGAAGTGGCCGTTGACCACCTCAAACGTGCTGGACAGCAGCTCACGCGTTTCAACGTCAATCTTCTTGATGGCGTCTTCCAGCGTGGTCATCGCTTCGGTCAAGTCAGCCACCTGCGAGTCAAGGAAGCCCTTGCGCTCACGGGCTGCGCTGAGTTCATCCAGTGCGGCCAGATTGACGGCACCGAGGGATTGAATCTCGCGGTTGATGCGATCGATCTCAGTTTGCAGGCCGCTGAGTCGCACATGGCCGGTTTCAATTGACAGCCGCACAGCCTCTAGATCGGCTTGGGCATCGGTCAGCAGTTGGGCATATTGCTCGAAGCCCAGACGCGCCGCCTGCTCCTTCAATTGAAATTCCGTGATGCGCTGACGCAGCGGATCCAGTTCGCGTTCAAGCTGCAGCCGTCGTTCGTCGCTGGCGCGCAGCTTGGCGCTGAGGTCGTCGTACTGGCTCCGCTTGGCGCCAAGATCGGCTTCACGTTCCAGCTTCACGCTGAGCGCATTTTGCAATCCGGCCTGTGCCGCGGCATCGGTCAAACGTGAGAGTTCTTCTTTGGCACGTTGTTCCTCGTCGGCGAGTGAGGCGGCTTGCTGCGCGGCCATCTGAATCGAGCGCGCCAATTCGTCTCGGCGTGAAGCCAGGCTGCGCAAGGCGAATTGCGCTTCTTGCGCTTGCCGCTCGAGCATGCGTTGTTGCTCGCGAGACTCATTGAGCTTGCGCTCAGCGTCAATCACGCGGTCATCCAATTGGGCATGGCGCTCCTGGCTGTCAGCCAGTTGCATGTCGAGTTCTTCAAAGCGGCCTTCGGCGGTCACGCGGCGCTCTTGCAGCTCGTCCATCTGCGCGTCAATCTCTTGCAAGTCACCTTGAATCTGTTCGCTGCGGGCACGGGTCTGCTCAGCCAGTTGCGTCAAGCGCAGCACTTCAACCTGCAAGCCGTGCGTTCGGCTTTGGCCTTCCGCTGCGTCACGACGAGCCGACACCAAGCGTTGGGCGGCGTCGGCATAAGCGGCCTCAGCGCGCATCAGGGCGCTGCGGGCTTCGTCACCAATCAGCGCTTGAGCGCGTAACTGTTTGTCGAGGTTTTCAATTTCTTGAGCCCGCGCCAACAGGCCCGCTTGTTCAGAATCTTGTGCGTAAAAACTCACACTGTGTTGCGTCACAGCGTGGCCGCCCTGCACGTAGATCACCTCGCCAGCCTGCAATTTGCTGCGTGCGCTTAAGGCGTCATCCAAGTTGCCCGCGGTGTAACAGCCCTGCAGCCAATCAGCCAACAAAGCGCTTTGGCCAGCATCCGACAAACGCAGCAAGTCAGCCAACGGTTTCAAACCAGCCGTACCGGCTCGGACTGCGGCACCGGCCACGGGGGGTGCGTAAAACGACAATTTCGCAGGTGGGGCGTCGCGACCATCGGTGCCGGCAAAACCGCGCACCATCTCCAACCGGCTGACTTCCAGCGCACCCAAGCGCTCGCGCAACGCGGCTTCGAGGGCGTTTTCCCAACCCTGCTCAACATGGATGCGGCTCCATAAAGCTTGCAAAGAATCCAGTCCGTGCTTGGCCAGCCATGGTTTGAGCTTGCCGTCAGTTTTGACTTTTTCTTGCAAGGCCTTCAGCGCTTCCATGCGTGCCGACAGGTCGGCTTGCCGGGCGGATTCGCTGTTAACCACTTGCTGCTTCTCGCGCCGGTCCTGGTCAAGTTGCGGCACGCTGTCGGTCAGTTCGTGCAGCACAGCTTCGACCATTTCCTGGCTTTCTTGTGCGGCTGTGAACTGCTCGGTGAGATTCACCAGACGGGCTTCATCGGGCGCATTCAACGCATTCCGGTCGGCCAGCAAGCGCTCACGACGAACCTCAAAAGCGCGGCTTTGCTCTTCAATATTGCGCTGGTCAGCGGCCAGCACCTGAATCTGCTGCTGCACTTGGGCGACGCCGCTGCGCTGCTCATTGGCTTGGGTCTGGGCGCTGCGCAAGGCTTCTTCAAGTGCCGGCAATTGACCGACACGGTCTTCGGTTTGGGCCACCAGTAATTCGGCTTTTTCTTCAGCATCCACGGCCTGCCCGGCGAGGCTCTCGGTTTCAACGGCCGCGTCTTCTTGGCGTGTCGCCCATTGGGCGGTTTGCTCTTTGAGTTGCGCCAAGCGTTGTTCGACGCGCAAGCGGCCATCGACCACGAAGCGGATTTCAGCTTCCAGCCGGCCTACTTCGGCACTGGCTTCATACAACTTGCCCTGCGCCTGATTGACTTGGTCGCCCGCTGCGTAATGGGCCTGTCGCACTGTTTCGAGATCAGCTTCAATGTGGCGCAAATCGGCCAAACGGCTTTCCAGATCATTGACCGCTTTTTCAGAGTCAGCCTTGACCTTGGACTGGTCCGCCTCACTTTCGGTGCGTTTCATGAACCAGAGCTGGTGTTGCTTGAGCGTGCCATCGGCCTGCAGCGTGTTGTAACGCATGGCGACTTCGGCCTGCTTTTCGAGCTTGTCGAGGTTGGCGTTCAACTCGCGCAAGATGTCATCCACGCGGGTCAGGTTTTCACGCGTGTCCGACAGCCGGTTGGCGGTCTCGCGGCGGCGTTCTTTGTATTTGGACACGCCGGCGGCTTCTTCCAGAAACAGGCGCAGCTCTTCAGGCTTTGACTCAATGATGCGGCTGATCGTGCCCTGACCAATGATGGCGTAGGCGCGGGGGCCAAGCCCGGTGCCGAGGAAGACGTCTTGGACGTCGCGGCGACGCACCGGCTGGTTGTTGATGTAGTAGCTGGAGGTGCCGTCGCGGGTCAACACGCGCTTGACGGCGATCTCGGCAAACTGACCCCACTGACCACCGGCTCGGTGGTCCGCGTTGTCAAACACCAGCTCGACACTCGAGCGGCTGGCCGGCTTGCGGGTGTTGGTGCCATTGAAAATAACGTCCTGCATCGACTCGCCGCGCAGCTCTGAGGCTTTGCTTTCGCCAAGCACCCAGCGCACAGCGTCCATGATGTTGGACTTGCCGCAACCGTTTGGCCCGACCACGCCGACGAGCTGACCCGGCAACACAAAATTGGTCGGTTCAGCAAACGATTTAAAGCCTGAAAGCTTGATGGAATTAAGACGCACGGCAAACCCAAAAAGGAGGAACAATCTTGATTATTACCTGAGCCCGGATCAGGAGAAACTCAGCCGACTGTCGCAAAAAATACTCAGGGCCCAAGGGGCAAATAATCAAAAGCAAGATACGCAAAAGGGATCGGCTTTGGAAACAACAGGCCTTGCTTTTGAACAGTGATGCGAATCGGCTCCGTCGGCTGACCATGGGCTTGCAGCCAGAGTTGCATTTTTTTCGGGCAGCTTGGGTCTACAAATGGCTCAAACAGGCCCAGCGGGCCCAGCGGGCACAACAACAAACCGCCTTGTTGAGACCAATGATCCACAGGGTTGACCGTGGCAGGGAATCGATCGGGGACGCCCGGCACCACCTGAATTGACGCATCTCCGTAAAACGCCAAAAGCGCATTTTCGGCCCAGGCGCCACCCACCCAGCGCAAGGGCTCATCAGGGTGTCTTTCGTGCCAACCCTGAAGCAGTAAAGTCGCCGCCTCCTGGCGTGGTAAGTAATAAGCAACCACCCCACTTTGAGCTTTCTGATAGGCGAGCAATGGACTGGCGATCAATACCAACAGATACACCAGCAACAGCGTATTTCGCAGCTGCAAGGAAATGCGGGGCAGGTCCGTCTGATCTGCCGTCAAGTTGCGCAACCACAGCAACGAAAAAGCAAAACCAATCGGAATTGCCCAAGGCAAAGACATCGTTACAAATCCCGAGATTCCAAACAGCAGGGAGATGAGCCAAGGCATCACGGCCAGCCAAAACAAGGTGTCGTCCCAGGCTTTGGGCAGCCAGCAGCGCAACAAGCGCAGGGGAAAGCCACGCAGGCGTTGGAAAAAATCGGGTTGCCCAGTTGTCACGAGCCAAGCACACACCCACCAAGGCAACAACCAGTACATCAAAGGGGAGAGCGCAAAGCGAAGGAGCTGCCGCAAGTGACTGCCATCCGCTCGTCTTTGCTCATCGACGTAGAGGGCTGTGACAAAGTCATGCGCACGGAGCCATTGCAGATGCGGCAGCAGGCAGAGCACAAATACAAACAACGCCAGCCAGGGCTTAACGCTCAAAAACCACTGCCGCCCTTCTGAGCGGATCAATGCGGCCACAAAAATACCCAGTAAAAATACGCCGCTGTAATATTTGCCCAGTAGCGCCAAGGCACTTAGCAGGCCCAAGGCGACGGACCAAAGCCAACCCGAAGCGCCAACTTGCCGCATGCTGTGGAGCCAAGCCACCGCCACCCAAGGCCACAGACTGAGCAAAATCGCATTGGCATTGAACTTTGCGGCCAAGGTGCTGTAAGGAAATGCCAGGCACAACAACATGACGCCAGGCCAAGCCAAATGAGACAGGCGAAGCGCGTGTGCCAAGCGATAAACGCCCAGCAATCCAACCGCGACGTTCAAATAGGACAACAGGAAATAAGCCGCATCACGGGTCGGAAAAACAGCAAACCAGGCATTCGTCACCCACCCAAAAAGTGGCGGGTGCTTGGCGTTACCCCAGTCTAAGTTTTGTCCCCACGCATAGCTTTCCAGCATGTCAGCATAGTTGTCGAGGTTAGAGGAGGCCATGCTTTGGCCGGCAACCCAAACCAGCACATGCAGACCCAACAGCCCCCAGATGCCGTACAACAGGCCTTTGCCATCAAATAGCGCCAGAGAAAATGAATATTTTTTCAAAGGGAAAGTTGTCAGGATGAGAGGGGAAACCGCAGAGAGAAGGTCCCGTGATGGCTGAGATTGAGAATGCTAGCAATTCTTGGAGAGTGCGAGTCTACCTCTCATCCTCGATAATGTTCAGATGAATCCTCTGCTTTCACGTCTGCAACCCTACCCCTTTGAGCGGCTGCGTCAGCTTCACGCCACCGTCACGCCGAACCCGGCATTTCGGCCCATCAGCTTGGGCATTGGCGAGCCGCGCCACGCCACCCCGGAACTGATCAAAACGGCGCTGACAAGCAGCTTGGCGGGTTTGGCCAGTTACCCGGGCACGCTGGGCGAACCGGCGCTGCGGCAGTCCATGGCCAACTGGTTGCAACGGCGTTATGGCGTCAAGGTCGATCCGGCCAAGCAGTTACTGCCGGTGAATGGCTCGCGCGAGGCTTTGTTTGCGCTGACGCAAACCATCATTGACCCGACCCAAATCGGCGCCACGGTGGTCTCCCCGAATCCGTTTTATCAAATTTATGAAGGCGCGGCTTTGCTGGCGGGGGCTGACGTTTTTTATGCGTCCAGCGACCCGGCACGCAACTTTGGCATTGACTGGGCCGCCGTGCCGGCGACGGTCTGGGCCAAGACACAGCTGCTCATCGTCTGTTCGCCGGGCAACCCAACCGGCTCGGTGATTGGTTTGGCTGAATGGAAACAGTTGTTTGACTTGAGCGACAAGTATGGGTTTGTGATTGCCTCAGACGAGTGCTACAGCGAGATTTACTTCCGCGAAGAAGCGCCGCTGGGAAGTCTTGAAGCATCGGTGGCCTTGGGCCGCCCCGACTTCAAAAACCTGATCGCCCTGACCAGCCTGTCTAAGCGCAGCAATGTGCCTGGCATGCGCAGCGGTTTTGTGGCCGGTGACGCTGACATCATGAAAGCGTTTTTGCTGTACCGCACCTACCACGGCAGCGCCATGAGCCCGGTGGTGCAAGCCGCCAGCCGAGCCGCTTGGGACGATGAAGAACACGTGGTGCTGAACCGGGAGCTGTACCGTAAAAAGTTCGCCGAAGTGACACCGCTGCTGGCCAGCGTGTTGAATGTCGCTTTGCCAGACGCCGGTTTTTATTTATGGGCCGAAATTCCGGCCGCCTTCGCCGGCTCTGACACAGACTTTTCCAGCCAGCTGCTGGCTCAATACAATGTCGTGGTTCTGCCCGGCAGCTACCTGGCGCGCGAAGCACTGGGCGCCGATGGCAAACCCTTCAACCCCGGGGCTGGCCGGATCCGCATGGCCTTGGTGGCCGAGACGGCCGAATGCCGCGAAGCGGCTGAACGCATCGTGCAGTTTTGCCAGTCCTTTAGCGCCAAAGCGGCTTGAACCCCTTTCGTATTTTTCGATTCTTTTTAAACTTCTTCTGAAATAAAAACCGA
>CANCCE010000163.1 GCA_947374505.1 Comamonadaceae bacterium
ACCCGCAGTCACATGACGCTGGCCATGCTGACCGTGGTCGTGCTGTTTGGCTATGTGGTGATGGAGGTGCTGGAGTGGGTGCGCTCCGAGGTCATGCACGAGGCCTCAATGGCCTTTGACCGGCGCATGAGCAACCGTATTTTCACCGCAATTTTTGAGGCCAATCTCAAACGCCTGCCTGGTGGCAGTGCCCAGCCGATGAATGATTTCCGCTCGGTGCGGGATTTTTTGACCACCCCCGTGGTGCTGGCGCTGATGGAGGCGCCGGTCGCCCTGACGTTCCTGGTCCTGATTTTTGCCATCAGTCCGGTACTCGGTTGGTCGGCCGTGGTCGCCGCCATTTTGGTCACCTTTGTCGGCTGGTTGAATGAGCGCAGCACGCAGCCGCCTTTGCTGGCCGCCAACCGCAGCGCCATCGCCGCTCAGCAATATGCCGACGGCACCCTGCGCAATGCGCAGGTGATTGAATCCATGGGCATGTTGGGCAACATCCACAAGCGCTGGATGGGCAAGCAGCAAGAATTTCTGGGTCTTCAGGCCCAAGCCTCCGACCACGCCGGTTTCTACCAAGCGGTTTCCAAGTTTTTACAAAACACCACCAGTTCCATGCTGCTGGGCTTGGGCGCTTGGTTGTTGCTGCGCAACCAGCTCAATGGCGGCGCTTCTTACATGATCATTGGTTCCATTCTGGGCGGTCGCGTACTGGCCCCCTTGGTCCAAATCGTCTCCCAGTGGCAAACCGTGGTGAATGTGCGCGATGCCTATGGCCGTCTGGACAGCATGTTGTCGATGGTCGCCCTGCGGCCTGAGAGCATGGCCTTGCCACCACCGCTGGGGCAATTGCAGGTCGACGCCTTGGTTGCCGGCGCGCCCGGCATTCCAGTGCCCATCCTCAAGGGCATCAGCTTTGGTTTGCTGCCGGGCGACGTGCTGGCCGTGGTCGGCCCTTCGGCTTCCGGCAAGACCACCTTGGCGCGTTTGTTGGTGGGTCTGTGGCCAGCCAGCAATGGCAAGGTCCGGCTTGACGGGGTGGACGTCTTCACTTGGGACAAACTGGAACTGGGGCCCCACATCGGCTATTTGCCACAAGGGGTCGAGCTGTTTGACGGCACTTTGGCAGAGAACATTGCCCGCTTTGGCGAGGTCGACCAAGCCAAGGTTGAAGCCGCAGCACGGGCCATCGGTTTGCATGACTTTATCTTGTCGTTGCCTGAGGGCTATGACAGTCCGGTCGGCCGCGAAGGCACCATGTTGTCGGGCGGTCAGCGCCAGCGCGTCGGCCTGGCCCGTGCGTTTTACGGCAACCCCGCCTTCATCGTGCTGGACGAGCCGAATTCAAGTTTGGACGAGCAGGGCGACGCCGACTTGGCCAGCGCCATCATGCAACTCAAAGCCAAAGGCAGCACCTTTGTGGTCATGACGCACCGCACCAGCGTGCTCAGTGTGGCCGACAAGATGCTGGTGCTTCGCGACGGTCAGCTCCAAATGTTCGGTCCCCGCGACGAGGTGTTGAAAGCTTTGGCTGAGGCCGTTGCCAAGGCCCGCCAAGGTGCCGTTGTGACGCCTGCAAACGCTTGATGTTTACTTTTTTGACACATATGAAAACCCCTGAATTTTTCAAGCGCAGCGAACTCACCGCCACCCTGTGGCTGTTCCGGCGTGAGTTTCTGGTTGTCGGTATCTTCAGCATGATTGCCAATGTGTTGATGCTCGCCCCCACGCTGTACATGTTGCAGGTCTATGACCGGGTGCTGACCAGTCAAAGCGAGTTGACGCTGCTGGCCATGTCCCTGTTGACCCTGTTTTTGTTTGCCGTGATGGGCTTTGCCGAGTGGATGCGTTCTCGCGTGCTGGTCAGCGCCGGTGTGCGCCTGGACAAGCAGCTCAGCACCCAGGTGTTCAATGCCAGTTTTGAGGCCCGTCTGAGCCAGTCCGGCAGCGCCCCTGCACGCTCTTTTGGCGACCTGATTCAGATTCGCCAGTTCCTCACGGGCAACGGCATCTTTGCCTTCTTTGACGCCCCCTGGACGCCCATTTACATGGCGGTGCTGTTCTTCCTGCACCCATGGCTGGGCGTGATGGGTGTGGTGTTCGCGTTGATTCAGGCCGCACTGGCTTGGTTTGGCCATCGCCACACCTTGGCTCCGTCCGAAGCCGCCACCGCCGCCAATGCGGACGCTGGCAGCTTTCTGCAGGGCAAGTTGCGCAATGCCGAAGTGCTCGAATCCATGGGCATGATCCGCAATCTGCAGGCCCGTTGGGCCGACCGGCACCGGACGTATCTGGAGCGGGCCGGGGCGTCGCAGCACTTGACGCACCGCATCACCGCCATCAGCAAGTTTCTCCGCTACACCCAGCAGTCGCTGGCGCTGGGCGCCGGTGCTCTGCTGGTGATTGATGGGCAGCTCTCCCCTGGCGGCATGATCGCGGCCAACGTCCTGATGGGCCGTGCCTTGGCCCCGATTGACATGATTGTCGGCAGCTGGCGCCAGTTCATCGGCATGCGTGCCGCCTTCACCCGGCTCGAGACCTTGCTGCTGGAGTTTCCGCCACGTGACACAGATTTCAAGCGCGTGCCGCCAAAGGGCGACATTGTGCTGACGAATGTCTTTGCCGATGCGCCAGGCCGTGTCATCCCGATTCTCCAGAACATCAACCTGAATGTGCCAGCGGGCACCGTCACCGCCGTGCTCGGTCCCTCGGGCTCGGGAAAATCCACCCTGGCGCGCGTGTTGGTGGGCATCTGGCCCGATGTCACGGGTCAAGTGGTCCTGAATGGTTTGCCGATAGCCGGCTGGAACCGCATTGAGTTAGGCCCCTATCTGGGTTATCTGCCGCAAGACGTCGAGTTACTCGAAGGCTCGATCGCCGAAAACATTGCCCGCTTCGGTGACGTCGATCCCAAGTTGGTGATTGAAGCCGCTCAAAGCGCCGGCCTGCACGAGATGATTTTGCGTTTCCCGAAAGGCTACGACACCTCGATTGGCGAGGCCGGTAACTTGCTGTCCGGTGGTCAGCGTCAGCGCATTGGCTTGGCTCGGGCGATCTACGGCAGTCCCGTCTTCATCGTGCTGGATGAGCCCAATGCCAACCTCGACGACGCCGGTGAAGCAGCGCTGCTGAAAACCGTGCAACTGCTCAAAGCCAAAGGCACCACGGTGTTCTTGATCACCCATCGCCCCGGCGCCGTGGCGGTGGCCGATCGAATTTTGCTGTTGCGTGATGGCCAGGTGCAGGCCGATGGGCCGCGTGATGCCGTCTTGCAAGCGATGCAAGCGGTGCGTCAGCCGCCGGCCAGCCCGGAGCCCGGCCGGTCGGCCTTGCCGGCTTAATTTTTACCCCTATTTTTTACAGAGTCTGTCATGACCAAACTAGATATCAAACGCCTCTCCAACAAGTCGCCCGATGCCAATGCTATTTCTGACGCGACGTACACGGCCAGCGCTGACCAGGACATCGTAGCGCGTACCGGTAGTGCCGCCCGCATTGGCCTGTGGGCCTTGGGCCTGGGTTTCGGGGGCTTTTTGTTGTGGGCTGGTCTGGCCCCGCTCGACGAAGGCGTGCCTGGGCAAGGCATCATTGCTATCGACACGAAACGCAAAAGTGTTCAGCACCTGACCGGGGGTCTGGTCAAGGAGGTGCTGGTCGGTGAGGGCTCGATCGTCAACGAAGGCCAGGTACTGATCCGGCTCGACGAAGCGGTTGCCCGTGCCAACTTCGAAACCGTCCGTCAGCGCTATTTGGGTTTGCGCGCCATGGAAGGACGGTTGCTGACTGAGCAACGAGGGGGTGCCAAAATAGTCTTTCACCCGGATGTCATTGAGGCCATGAAAGATCCCCAGATACGGCGTGTCGTGACGACACAAGAGCAACTCATCGAGTCGCGCCGCGCCTCTCTGAAGGCCGACCTGCAATCCACGGAAGAGTCGATCCAAGGCCAGCAAGGTTTGATCCGAGCCTACGAATCCATGATGGTCAATCGCAAAAACCAGCAATCCCTGCTCGGCGAAGAGCTCACCAACACACGTGGCTTGGTCAAAGAAGGGTATGCCCCGCGGAATCGGCAACTGGAACTTGAACGCATGAGCGCCGACATCAGTTCAGGCATTGCCGAGTTGCAGGGCAACACCATTCGCGCCTCCCGCGCTGTGGCCGAGCTGCGCCAGCGCGCCATCGTGCGCCAACAGGATTACCGCAAGGAAGTCGATTCACAACTGGCCGATGTCGCGCGAGAAGTGTATGGCGATGCCG
This sequence comes from Comamonadaceae bacterium, assembly GCA_947374505.1. GTDB lineage: Bacteria > Pseudomonadota > Gammaproteobacteria > Burkholderiales > Burkholderiaceae_C > Polaromonas. The sequence goes on from CANCCE010000163.1 coordinate 4,252, forward strand.
AACGTTTCGCTGCAGCCAGAGACGATCTGACCCGCACCGAGATCAAGTCACCGGCCGCCGGTCAGGTCGTGAGTCTGGCCATTCAGACCGTTGGCAGCGTCATCAGTCCCGGCCAAAAACTCATGGACATCGTGCCCGAAGATCAGTCCTTGCTGGTCGAAGTTCGTGTGGCGCCGCACCTGATTGACCGTGTCCACGCCGACTTGCCAGTCGATGTGCGTTTTTCTTCTTTTGCGCATACGCCCCAGTTGGTGGTCGACGGCAAGGTCGTCTCGGTCTCCGGCGATTTGTTGACAGACCCGCAAAACGGCGCCGGTTACTACCTGGCCCGTGTGGGTGTGACGGCTGACGGTTTCAAGAAACTAGGCAAACGCCAACTCCAACCCGGCATGCCCGTCGAGGTTATTTTCTTGACCGGTGAACGCTCGATGCTGACCTACTTGCTCAGCCCGTTGACCAAGCGGCTTGCCGCATCCATGAAAGAGGAGTGAGTTGATGACACGCCGTCGTTTCACCCGGGTCGCCGCTGGCGCACCTTTCAAGAGCTTGGTGTTGAGTGGCCTGTTGCTGTCGTCTTCAACGGCAGCGCTCTCGATGGACTTGTTGCAGGCCTACGAGGCCGCTAAATTGCAGGACGCCACCCTGCTGGCGGCCCGCGCCACAGCACAGGCTGGTCGCGAGAACCTGCCACAGGCGCGCGCCCAGTTGTTGCCCAATATCTCTGCCAGCGTGGGCTACAACAAAAATCAGTTGACCAGCACCACGCCTAACTTTCTGGGTGTTGATCAGACCACCCGAACCGACTATCCCAGCCAGAACCAGACCCTGACGCTGCGCCAACCTTTGTATCGTCCCTTCCTGACCGCCCAATACCAGCAAGCTGGCGCTCGGGTTGACGATGCCAATGCCACCTTGAACCAAGAGGAGCAAAACCTCGCCGTGCGCGTCACGGGCGCTTACTTTGAAGCCATGCTGACGCATGAACAACTCGACTTGGTACTGGCCCAGCGCAAGGCCTACACCACCCAACTGGATGTGGCCCGCAAGTCATTTGCGGCCGGCTCCGGCACCCGCACGGACATTGACGCGGCGCAGGCACAGCTTGACTTGAACGTGGCCCAAGAAATTGAGGCCCGTCAAAACGTGGTCTACACCTTGCGCCAACTGGAAATTTTGGTGAACGAGCCGATTGACCAGCTGTCTACGCTGAATGTCGGCAAATTGGAATTGCTGGGGCCACAGCCCAACAACCTGCAGAGCTGGACTGACCGCGCCGAACTGAACAGCCCGCAACTGCAGTCCCTCAAAGCTCAGTTCGAAGTCGCCCGACTCGAAGTCGACAAAAGCCAGTCCGGTCACTACCCCACGCTCGACGCCATTGCGCAGCTGTCGCGCAGCCAGAGCGAAAACGTTTACTACACGCAGAACCGCTACAACAACACGACGGTGGGATTGCAGCTGAATATTCCCTTGTATGCCGGTGGTGGCGTCAGTTCGGGCGTTCGTCAAGCGCTGGCCGCCCAAGACCGGGCTGAGCAGTTGCTCGAAGCCGGTCGGCGCGATCTGGGTTTGCGCGTCCACAAAGAGTTTCGGGGCCTGACGGAAAACATTCCCAAAATCAGCGCCTTAGAGCAAGCCCTGCGCTCTGCGGATCAACTGGTGCTGTCCAGCAGCAAGTCGTTTCAGGCCGGTAGCCGCACGGTGGTGGATGTTTTGAATGCCGAGCAGCAACGCACCGTGGTGTTGCGTGACTTGGCGCAGGCGCGCTACATCTACCTCATGTCCAACATCCGTTTGTTGGCGCTGGTCGGCGGTGCCGATACCGATGCCGTGCTGACCATCAACCAAGTGCTGCAGCCCTGAACCAGAGCGCTGGCTAGGGCGTCTGGACCGTGAAGACCTCGATGGTGGTCTGCGT
>CANCCE010000164.1 GCA_947374505.1 Comamonadaceae bacterium
GGTTGGATCAGCCCGCGCGGTACCGGTAGCCAGATCACTTCACGCCTGCTGGCCGAAGCGGGCTACACACACCACGGCGATGTCAATGATGACGATCGCCCGTATGTGATGGAGTTCGACGGCCAGCGCATTGTGGGGATTCCCCTGACCATGGACGTCAATGACCTGCCGACCTGTATTCGCTACGGACATGGACCGCGCCACATGCTGGAGGCGTTCAAGGACACCTTTGCGGCCATGCGCGAACACGAAAGCGTGCCGCTCATGCTCGACGTCACGGCGCACACGCATGTGCTGGGTCGTCCAGCCGGTGCCTGGGTGTACGACGAGATCATGGGCTTGGTGAAGGCGGCGCCGGATGTCTGGATCTGCACCCGCGCGGAAATGGCGCGCTACGTGTTGGAGAACACACCATGAGTTTTCAACCTCAATCCCGCCTGGATGGAAAGGTCGTGGTCATCACCGGCGGCAAGGGGGCGATTGGTTTCGCCACAGCCTTGCGCCTGGCCACGTTGGGTGCGCGCATTGTGTCGTTGGATCGTCAGGGGCTGGAGGGTGTTCAACTGCGGCTCGACACTTTGCCCAATGCTGGCACAGCGAAGCATTTCGCCCTGACCGCGTCGATCACTGATTCCGCCTCGTTGATGATGGCGGCAGAACAGGTCAAGGTGCGCGCAGGCCGTTGTGACATTCTCGTCAACAGTGCGGGCTTCACCCAATCCATCGCGCCCAAAGACATGGAAACCTTGAGTGACGAATTGTTCGACAGCATCATGGCGACCACGCTGCGTGGTGTGTTTTCAACTATTCGCAGCTTTGCGCCTTTACTCAAAGCCAGCGGCGATGGCCTGATCGTCAATGTCTCCTCCATCGCCGGCTTCACGGGCACCGGTAGCAATTTGGCCTACGTTGCGGCCAAAGCCGGTCTGGATGTCTTGACCAAGTCGCTGGCCAAATCACTGGCCCCTGAAATTCGGGTTTTGGCGGTGTCGCCGGGTGTGGTTGATTCGAGCTTTGTGCCGGGCAGAGGCGCTGATTTCAATGCGAAAGCCGCTGCCACCATTCCGCTTGGACGCGTCGGTCAGGTCGAAGACATTGCATCCGCTATTGAGGCCTGCGCCACCACCATGCGCTTTGCCACCGGTGCCCGTTTCGTCATCGACGGTGGACGCAGTCTTTGAAGCGCCAGCCCGGATTTTTTGTAACAAGCGAGGCAACGCCATAGTCCGAGTTGAGAAGAGAAAAAAGAGAGACAAAGACGGGTCGTCAACGATCTGCTGCATTAATAACCTTAAGGAGACGCTATGACAATCAAGCAAAAACTCATTCCCCTCTTGGTGCTGGCCTGCGGCTTGGGTGTTGCCCATGCCGCCCCGGGCGATTACCCGGTTAAACCGATCAAGATGATCATTTCTTTTCCACCGGGCGGACCAACTGACAGCAGCATCCGGATCATTGCGGAGAAGCTTGGCGAGTTGATGAAGCAGGCCGTCTTCATCGATAACAAAGCTGGCGCGGGCGGCAATGTGGGAACGCAACTGGCGGCACGTGCTGAACCGGACGGCTACACCTTTCTGGCATCCTCCTCAGCCTTTGCAGTGAACCCGAGCATGTACGCCGGCAAGGCTGGCTACGACCCGATCAAAGACTTTATCCCGGTCATCACGGTGACGACGCAGCCCAACGTCATCTCGGTCAACGAAAAGGTTCCGGTCAAGACATTTGCAGAACTGAAAGAGTTGGCGAAGACCGGAAAACTGTCTTTCTCATCACCCGGCAGCGGCACCACCCCGCACCTGACCTGTGAAAATATTTTCCATGTGAATTGGAAATCAGACATCGTTCACATCCCCTACAAAGGTGCAGGGCCTGCATCCCTCGCTGTGGTGTCTGGCGAGACACCCGTGGCGTGCACGGCTGCCTTTGGTGTATTTCAGTTCCATAAGCAAGGCCGTGTGAAGATTCTCGGCATCTCCAGCGACAAGCGACTTCCAAGCTTGCCGGACGTCCCGACCTTCGCAGAGCTGGGTTACCCCGATATCAACGACTACACCTGGACAACCATCTTTGCGCCCGCCGGCACGCCGGCAGCGATTGTTGAAAAGATGAACCATGCCGTCAATCAAATCTTGGCGATGCCTGAGTACAAGGAAAAACTCGACAAGGGTGGCTTGATTCCGGTCGGTGGCACCCCGCAGGAGACGGTAGCCTACATCGCGTCTGAGGTGAAACGTTGGAGTCAGGTTGTCAAGATGACTGGTGCCAAAGCAGAGTAAGTTGCCACTATCTTGAAAATAACAGCCATCAGGGAAGTCGCTGTACCGCTTCGCTCCAATCTGCGCAATTCGGCTTTCGACTTCAGTGAAATGACGACGTCAGTCGTCGCTGTGGTCACGGATGTGATGCGCGGCGGCAAACCGGTGGTCGGTTATGCCTTCAACTCCACCGGGCGTTACGCCTGCGGTGCGCAAATGCGAGACCGGCTCATACCGCGGATCATGAAGGCCGCACCCGAGTCTTTGCTGGACGCCAGCGGCAACAACTTGGCCCCCGACAAGTTTCTCGCCTGCATGATGCAGCGCGAAAAGCCGGGCGGCCATACCGAGCGCTCCGTGGCCGTTGGCACCCTCGAGATGGCGGTCTGGGACGTCGTCGCCAAGATCGAGGACAAGCCCTTGCACGCCGTGCTGTCCGAACGCTTCAACCAAGGCCGGTGGGCTCAGAAAGTGCCCTGTTATGTGGGCGGGGGCTGGTACGCCCCCGGCAAAGGTATTCCTCAGTTGGAGGACGAAATTCGCGCGCGCTTGGCCGAGGGTTACACGACCATGAAGATCAAGGTCGGTGGCGCCAGTCTGTCCGATGATCTGGCGCGGCTGGAAGCGGCTTTGCGTCTTGTGGGGGGTGGCCAGCATTTGGCGGTCGATGCCAATGCCACCTTCGACAGAAACCGGGCCATCACTTATGCGAACGCACTGGCGCCCTATGCGCTGCGCTGGCTGGAAGAGCCGACCGACCCGCTGGATTTTGCCTTGTTGGCGGAACTGACACAGACCTATGCCCCGCCTCTGGCGACGGGTGAGAATCTTTTCTCGACGCAGGACATCGCTAATCTGGTGCGCTTTGGACGCTTGCGGCCAGACCGGGACATTTTGCAAATGGACATTCCGCAGTCTTACGGCATTGTTCAGTTCTCTCGCACGCTCGAAATGCTTGAAGCGCAAGGCTGGCAGCGTGGCGCCGTTTTCCCGCATGGCGGCAACCTCATGACCTTGTCGGTGGTCGCCGGTTTTGGCTTGGGTGGCTGTGAAGCCTACCCGGACGTCTTCGGTATTTTTGCGGGCTTCAATGACGACGCCTTGATTGCCGACGGCATGATCCACCTCTCAGACCGGCCCGGCATCGGCTTTGAGGGCCAGCGTGAGCTCTACGAGGTGATGCGCACGCTGGCGTGAGGTCGAAGAGTTTTTGAGCGCTTAAACGGGAGACTCTGGTGCGATGCGATGGGTGATGGCAAAGCCGTTTTGTCGCCAAGCTTCAAACACGGTCACGGCCACTGCATTCGATAAGTTCAGGCTGCGCTGGCCCGACAACATCGGCAGTCGCAGACGTTGCGATGTCGCGAAGGTATCGCGCAATGCAGGTGGGAGGCCTTGCGTTTCAGAGCCGAACACCAGCCAGTCACCGGCTTCAAAGCGGGCGTCGTAGACGCTGCCGCTGCCGCGCGTGGTCATGGCAAACATGCGCTCTGGCTTCGGTTGCTCGCTGTCGATCAGTGCCTGCCAGTTGGCATGCCGCAAGACGCGGGTGTACTCGTGGTAATCGAGTCCGGCGCGGCGCATGTGTTTGTCTTCCATGGAGAAACCCAGCGGCTCCACCAGATGCAGCGTGCAGCCCGTGTTGGCCGCGAGGCGGATGACGTTACCCGTGTTGGGCGGAATTTCGGGGGCGACCAGAACAATATGAAACATGCGCGCCATTATGTCGGGGCTGTGCGCGTCAGCACCACGGCACTGACATGTGTTGCACCGGCTTGACGCAGCACGCTCGCCGCCGTCAACAATGAAGCACCGCTGGTCATCACATCGTCGACCAGCACCACGCGCCGGCCTTTGAGCTCGGCAGCGCGCAGTGGTTCCACCGCAAACGCGCCCTTCAAGTTCTCCAGTCGTGCGCTGCGTTGGAGCTCGCTTTGCGGCCTGGTGTGGCGTATGCGCAGCAGCAGGGACGCGTCGGTGGTGGCGCGACAGGCGCTTTGGCAATGCAGTGCGCAGCTTAATTCCCATGCTTGGTTGAAACCGCGCCATGCCAGCCGTTCGGTCGAGAGAGGGAGTGGCAGCAACCAATCGTCAGGCGTCAGCTGGGTTAAAAAATCACGCACTGCCGGTTGATCCAGCAGTGTGCTGGCCATGAAGGTGGCCCAGCCGGTCTGGCTATCAAACTTGTAGCGGGACACCAACTCTGCCCATGGAAAGGCATAGGGCAGGGCGGCAAAGCAGGCATCCAGTCCGAAGGGTTCGCGCAGGCACCGGGCGCACTGCGTGTGCAGGCGCTGCGCAGGCAACTCGAGTGCGCAGGTGCGGCAGCGTTTGCGCGCCTGACCGAAGCGCATCATGCAGTCGTGACACACCGGTGCACTCGGCCAGCTTCGGCAGACCGCGCACTGGCTGGGGATGCGGTTCATGAGTAAACCGCGTAACCCGTTGAGGACGCTGAAATTCATCACCTCAATATACTCGTCCCTATGAGTTCGACCCAACGCCCGCCAACGCTAGATCCAATTGCTGTCGAACGCTGGCATCGCACGGCGCCCGGGGTCACGCCATGGCTGCACGAGGAAGTGGCGCAACGCATGTTAGACCGGCTGCAATGGATCAAGTTACAGCCTGCCGTTTGGACGAACTGGGGTGCCGTTCGGGGTGGGCTGCAAGCACATGCAGCGCTGCTTAAGCAATATGCCCGTGCTCAATGCTTCGTGATCGAATCTTCTGAGTACAGAAAAGCCTTGGCCCGTGAAGCGTTGACACCACCCTGGTGGGAAAGACTCTGGCGAGGGCTGTCCGGAGGGGCGGCAGCGACGCGTATTGAAGCCCCGGCGCCCGCTAGCGTCGACATGCTCTGGGCCAACATGGCCTTGCATGAAGCGGCTGATCCACAAGCGCTACTGGCAACGTGGCATCGCTTGTTGGCGGTCGACGGCTTCGTCATGTTTTCCAGTCTTGGGCCCGACACGGCGCGTGAAGTGCGCGATGTTTACGAGGCTTTGGGCTGGCCGCCAGCCGGCCATCAACTCACCGACATGCACGACTGGGGTGACATGCTGGTGCAAACCGGTTTTGCTGAACCCGTGATGGACATGGAGCGCATCACGCTCACGTTTGAGACACCGGCACGCTTGCTGCAAGAGCTGAGAGAGCTAGGTCGCAATTTTCATCCTGCGCGCTTTGGCGCCTTGCGGGGTCGTCAATGGAAGGCCAAGCTAGAACAACTGATCAGCGATCGTTTGCCGCGTGGCGACGATGGCCGCCTGCAGCTGACCTTTGAGGTGATTTATGGTCACGCCTTGAAAGCACGACCGAAGATCAAAGTGTCAGCGCTCAGTGCGGTCTCAATTGACGAGATGCGGAGCATGTTGCAAGACCCGCGCGGGCCGTCCGACAGAGCTTGAGGGCTACAATTCATTCGAAATTCGGGTATGTTCCCACGCTTTCAAGCGCTGTATTCATGGCGCTATTTTGTGAGTGTTCTTCAGTGTTGAACTCTGATTCCAAGCTTCGCTTCGGCACACTGCACCCCCAGGGTGATGGCGATGTACCACTGGTTCAATGGCAGCTCAAGCCAAATTGCTCGGTCACGCCAGTTCAGCTCATCCAGTTTTATGTCTCGCTGTGCATCTTTTCTGTGGGCATCGGCTGGGGGTTTTGGTCACAGGGGGCGAGTTTGGTTTTGCCCTTTACCGGGCTAGAACTGATCGCGGTCGGTGCTGCTCTGCTGATCTATGCGCGGCATGCGCGGGACAGCGAAAAAATTATTTTGCAAGGAAATCAGCTGGTGGTTGAGCTTGAATCGGCTGGCCGTAAGGAGCGCGCAGAGTTTGTACGCGACTGGGTTCGCGTTGAGCCGAAGAGCGGTGATGGCTCGTTGATTGAAGTGTCAGGGCAGGGGCGCTC